>NZ_JBSGUP010000468.1:0-6525 GCF_053607985.1 Streptomyces sp. NPDC055078 | reverse complement strand
CCATCGAGGACCGGGCCTCGCGTGTCCTCGCCTACTCCGGCCGCCAGGACGAGGCCGACCCCAGCCGGGTCGCCACCGTTCTCGGCCGCCAGGTACCGGAGTACATCAGCCGGATCCTGCATGACAGGGGTTACTTCCGCCGGCTCCATCAGAGCCGGGAACCCGTCTTCATCCACCTCCAGGATGTGGGCAGCCGCCGTACCGCGATAGCCGTCCGCTCCGGCGACGAGATCCTCGGCTCCATCTGGGTCGCCGCACCCGAACCCCTGGAAGGCGCACGCGCGAGTGCCCTGATCGACGCGGCGAAGATCGTCGCCCTGCAACTGCTGCGGGAGAGAGCGGGCGCCGACACAAGGCGGCGGCTGCGGGCCGATCTCCTGTCCACCGTCCTCGAAGGCGGCCGGGACGCGGCCGACGCCGCCGCCCGGCTCGGTATCGACTCCGAGGGAGTGTGTGTCCTCGCCGCCCAGCTCACCGGCGACGACACCGTCCACAACGACACCGACCGGCAGCGGTTCTGCGATGCCCTCGCACTCCATGTCGGCGCGATCCACCCCCGGTCGGCCGCCGCGGTCGTCGGCTCGGTGGCCTACGCCGTACTGCCCCTGCCGCCCACCCGCGCCGCGCCGGCCGAGGCCGCGGACAGCGCCGAACAGCGGGCGATCCGGGTCGCCAGGAACTTTCTGACCCGGGTCGGCGTCCGGTACGCAGCCACGATCGGTATCGGCCGCCCCGCCGCCAGCCTGGCCCAGGTCGCCCGCTCCCGCGCCGACGCCGACCGTGCCCTGCGCGTCCTGACGTCGCGCGGCGTCCCCAACACCACCGCGGGCTACACCGAACTGCACATGGAGTCCCTCCTGCTGCAACTCGCCGATCTCGCGGCGGCCGAGGAACACCAGCCCGTGGGGCCCTATCGCACCCTGCTCGCCTACGACCGGGAACACGGCAGCGAACTGGTGGCCACGCTCAGCGCCTATCTCGACGCCCTGGGTGACGTCGCCCTCGCCTCGGCGCGGATGCATGTCCACCCGAACACCTTCCGCTACCGCCTCAAGCGTCTCGTCGAGATCAGCGGCTTCGACCTCTCCGACGCCGAGGCGAGGTTCGGGATCATGCTGCAGATGCGCATTTTCGGCCGGTAGCACGAACCTCCCCGATTCTTCTGTGCTCCGGTACAAGCAGGCGAGGCCGGGCAGCGGGCCGCGGACGCGCATTTTCGGCGGGGAGCACGGACCTCGCCGATTCTTTTGTGCTCCGGTACGAATACCCGGAGACGGTGAGCGGTCAGTGTGGTGCATCACTCCCACGCTTGCTTCTGGAGCTCCGATGACACACTCCCGATCCGCGATCGCGGCGCTCGGTGCCCTGCTGCTCGTCACGACCGCGTGTGCCGCCACGGACAGCGAAGGGGCCGGCGGTGACACCTTCACCCTCGCCATGAGCGGTGACCCCGGTTCCCTCGACCCGGCCAAGTCCCTCCGGTCCCATACGAACACCGTTCTCTCGATCGGATACGACACCCTCGTCTCCGCCGACACCAAGAACCGGACCGTACCGGGACTGGCCACGTCATGGCAGGTGAAGCCCTCGTCGGTGACCTTCACCCTGCGCAAGGGCGTCACCTGTGCGGACGGCTCCCCGGTGAAGCCGAGCACGGTCGCGGCCAACATCGACTACGTCACCAGGAACAAGGCCCCGATCTACGGTGTCCTCGTCCCGCCGGGCCTCACCGCCAAGGCGGACGACGCGGCGGGCACGGTCACCTTCGCGACTCCCACCCCGTTCAGCTTCATTCTGGAGAGCGCTCGTACGATCCACATCGTCTGCGGCAAGGGGCTGGCCGACCGGAGCCTGCTCGCGCGGGGCACATCCGGGTCCGGCCCCTATCAGCTGACCCACGTCCGGCCCGGTGACCGGTACACCTTCCGGCTGCGCGAGGACTACGCCTGGGGCGCCGGCGGAGCCACCTCGGCCGGAATGCCCAAGACCTTCGTACTGAAGATCGTGGCCAGCGAGCAGACCGCCGCCAACCTGCTGATCGGCGGGAACATCAACGCGGCCCTCGTCCAGGGACCCGACCGGATCCGGCTCAAGGCCCTGTCCCAGATCAAGACCCGGGAGATTCCGACCACCAGCGAACAGTTCAACTTCCACCAGGGCAAGGGCAAGCCGACCGCCGACCCGGCCGTACGCAAGGCCCTGGTCCAGGCCCTCAACCTGAAGGATCTGGCCATGATGGCGTCCAGCGGCGAGGTCCGTCCCGCAGGCGGCATGGTGGCGGAGCCGAGGCCCTGCCCCGGCGACGACTACTCCCGCTATGTCCCGCCGCATGACACGGCGAAGGCCGAGGCGGGACTCGACGCGGCAGGCTGGCGCAAGGGAAGCGACGGAGTCCGGGCCAAGGACGGCCGCAAACTGAAGATCACCCTGCTCTACGCCCTCGGCCGCGGCGAGTCGGCGGGCGCGACCGTCGAGTACACCGCCGCGGTCTGGAAGAAGATCGGTGTCAAGGTCGAGATCAAGGCCATCGCCGGCGCTCGTATCAGCGAAGTCGTCGGCGGCACCACCGACTGGGACGCGGGCTTCATGCCGCTCGGCGTCGGCCTCCCCTCCCAGCTCATCGGCGTCTTCACCGGCCCCACCCCGCCGACCGGCGGCAACTTCGTGCACGCGAAGAACGCCCAGTACGCCAGCCTCGTCACCCAGGCCATGCGAACCCCCGGAGCGGCGGGCTGCGTGCTGTGGAACAAGGCGGAGAAGGCGCTCGTGGAGAACCACGACATCATGCCGGTCGTCGGCATGTCCATCACGCTGGCGACCCGCGACGGCGACCTGCGGATATACCCCGGGGTCGTGTTCCCGACCACCGTCCGGCTCACGGAAGGTGAGTGATCGTATGCCGGAGAGCCGACACACGAACACACCGGTGAAGAACCGCGAGAAGACCCCGCCACCGGAGAACCCGCGCAGCGGCCCGGGTACGTCACGGCGGCGGGGATTCCCGGTCCGGCTCCTGCTGCGGGCGGGGGTACGGTTCGCGGTCTCCCTGGCCGCGCTGCTGGTGGCGTCGTTCTCGATGATCCACCTCCTGCCGGGTGATCCCGTACGGGCGGCGCTGGGTCCGACCGCCCCGCCCGAAGTCGTGGCGGCCCGGCGGGCAGCGCTCGGACTCGACGACCCGATCCACACACAGTTGCTGGACTACATCAAGCAGGCGCTGAGCGGGGACTTCGGCACATCGTTCCTGACCTCCGAACCGGTGGGCGATGTCATCGCCGACCGGTTGCCGAACACCCTCGCCATCGCGCTGCTCGCCACGGTGCTCGCGGTGGCGGTGGCCATCCCCCTCGGGATGTGGGCCGCCATCCGGACCGAGAACGGGCGCCGTCCGCTGACCCGGGGTGTGTTCTCCGGGCTCACGGGCACGGCCAACGCGGTCCCCGAGTTCCTCTACGCCATCGGCCTCGTGGCCGTCTTCGCGGTCGGTCTGGAATGGCTGCCGGCCGCCGGGATGGACGGCCCGTCCTCCTACATCCTGCCGGTGATCGCCCTGGCCATCGGACCCACGGCGATGATCGCGCGGGTGTGCCGGGTGGAGACCCAGCGGGAACTGGGCAGTGAGTACATCCGCCTCGCCCGCGCCAAACGGCTGCCCGTCGTGCGGATCCATCTGCGCCATCTGCTGCCCAACACCCTGACCGCCACCCTCACCATGACCGGACTGCTGCTGGCCGCGCTGGTCACCGCCGGTGTCCTGGTGGAGAACGTGTTCGCCTGGCCGGGGCTCGGCCTGCGCACCGTCGAGGCGATCACCCAGCAGGACTATCCCGTCGCCCAGGGCGTGATCCTGGTCTACGGCGCCATCGTCCTCACCATCAACTTCCTGGTGGACCTGCTGATCGGGTGGCTCGACCCGCAGTCCGCCCTCAACACCGCCCACAAGCCCGCCGAGGAGGCATGATGCGCCGACTGCTGCGCACACCGGCCGGCTGCGCCGGACTCCTGATCGTCACCACGATGGCCCTGCTGGCCGCCTTCGCCCCCCTGATCTGGGGCGACGACGCCGTCCGCTTCGACACCAGCGCGATCAGCGAGGGATCCTCCGGTGCCCATCCGCTGGGCACCGACGCCCTCGGCCGCGACCTGCTCGCCCGAACCCTGGTCGCCACCCGCTTCTCCCTGCTGCTCGCCCTGGCGGCGACCGCGATCGGCGCTACCTGCGGGATCATCCTGGGCGCGCTGCCCTCCGTGCTCCCGAAAGCCGCCGCCCGGGTCGTCACCGCGACGGTCGACGCCCTGGTCGCCTTTCCCGCGCTGCTGCTCGCCATGTTCACCGCCGTGATCGCGGGACTCGGCGCACGCGGTGCGGTCCTCGGTATCGGGGTGGCGCTCGTCCCGGCGTTCGCCCGGCTGACGAACAACCTCGCCGCCTCCATCGCCGGCTCGGACTACGTCCTGGCGGCCCGGATGATGGGCGTGCCCCGCCATCGGGTCCTGGTGCGCCATGTCGTCCCGAACATCGCCGAACCCCTGATCCTGACCGTCGCCCAGGCCATCGGCGCTGCCCTGGTGGGCCTGGCCGGGCTGTCGTTCCTCGGCCTGGGTGTGCAGCCCCCGGACTACGACTGGGGCCGGCTCCTGTTCGACGCCTTCGGCCATATCTACGTCACCCCGGTCGTCGCCGTCGGCCCCGCGCTCGCCATCCTGCTCGCCGGACTCGGCTTCGCCCTGCTGGGCGACTCGCTCTCCGACGCCGCCGCGCGCACCTCCCGCGCGGGTGCGGCCGTACCGCCCTCGGCCGGGACACCGGAGTCCGCGGACGTCAAGGATGACCTGGCGGCCGAGCCGGATCCGGATGCGGTGCTGGAGGTCCGTGGCCTGACCGTCGCTTTCCCCGGTGGGGTGACCCCGGTGCGGGATGTCTCGCTGACGGTACGGCCGGGGCAGATCGTGGGTCTGCTCGGTGAGTCGGGCAGTGGGAAGAGTCTGACCGCGTCCGCGATCGGCGGCCTCGTCCCCTACCCCGGGCTGGTGGACGCCGGCCGGCTGCGGCTGTGCGGCACGGAACTGGACACCCTCTCCGAAGGCGAACGGCGCAAGCTTCTCGGCACCTCACTGGCGATGATCTTCCAGGACCCGATGGCCTCCCTCAACCCCGCCCTGCGGATCGGCGGCCAGCTCGCCGAGGTCGCCACCGTCCACCAGGGCGCCACCCGCGCCGAGGCACGGCAGCGGGCCGTCGACCGGCTCGGCCAGGTCCGCCTCCCCGACCCGGACACAACCGCCGCCAGCCACCCCCACGAACTCTCCGGCGGAATGCGCCAGCGCGCCGTCATCGCCATGGGCCTGATGGGCACCCCCCGCCTCATCATCGCCGACGAACCCACCACCGCCCTCGACGTCACCGTCCAGCGCCAGATCCTCGAACTTCTGCGCGACGTCACCCGCGATACCGGTGCCGGAGCCCTCTTCATCACCCACGACATCGCCCTCGCCAGCGAACTGTGCGACCACGTCGCCGTCATGTACGCCGGACGCATCGTGGAAGAACTCCCCGCCCACCGTCTCGCCCAGGACGCCACACACCCCTACACCCGCGCCCTCCTCGGCTCCGTACCCGCCATGGACACCGACCGCACCATCCCCCTCGCCAGCATCCCCGGCACCCAGCCCCCACCGGGCGAAGTGGGACCGGGCTGCGCCTTCGCCGACCGCTGCGCCGCGGCCACCGACCAATGCCGTACCACCCGCCCGGTCCTCGTCACACAGGGCGCCGGACACCGCGCCGCCTGCTGGGAGACACCATGAAGATCAGTGAACTGACGGTACGGTACGGCTCGTTCACCGCCGTGGACGCCCTGTCCCTGGACATCCCCCCGGGTTCGATGGTGGGTCTGGTGGGGGAGTCCGGCTCGGGCAAGTCGACCGTGGCGCGGGCCATCGCCGGGCTGGTCCCCTTCCGCGGCACCGTCACCGGCGTCGACCGGGAACACATCCAGATGGTGTTCCAGGACCCCTACAGCTCCCTCAACCCCCGCATGACCGCCGGAGACTCCATCGCCGAGGGCCTGGCCCGGCTGCCGCGCGGACAACGGCGCACCGAAGTCGAACGCCTGCTGGACCTGGTGTCCCTGCCCGCCGACTACGCCGGCCGCTACCCCCGCGAACTCTCCGGCGGCCAGCGCCAGCGCATCGCCATCGCCCGCGCCCTGGGCACCCGCCCCCGGCTCCTCATCGCCGACGAGATCACCTCCGCCCTCGATGTTTCCGTCCAGGGCGCGGTCCTCAACCTCATCCGCGAACTCCAGGAAGAGCTGGGCCTGTCCATGCTCTTCATCTCCCACAACCTCGCCGTCGTCCGCTACGTCTGCGACCGTATCGCCGTCATGCGCCGGGGACGGCTGATCGAGGAAGGCCCCGTCGAGGAAGTGGTCGCGAACCCCGCACGGCAGTACACCCGCGAACTCCTCGAAGCCGTCCCCCGCATGGCCACCACCTGACGAGCCGTGTGCCCGGTCCGGGGAC
>NZ_JBSGUP010000467.1:0-6542 GCF_053607985.1 Streptomyces sp. NPDC055078 | reverse complement strand
GCATCAGTCAGAGCGGCGGCGGTTTCATCGGTATCGAGGACGCGTCGACGTGCGTGACCGTACTCGGCGGAAAGTGAAGTGGGAGACACCATGCGTGAAGACACCATGCGTGAACTGACCAGGATCTACGTGGGCGGGGCCTGGGTGGACCCGAGCACGGACGGCAGAACGGAGGTGGTGAACCCGACCACCGAGCAGGTGATCGCCTCGGTGCCCGAGGGGTCCGCCGAGGACGTGGACCGCGCCGTATCGGCGGCACGCCGGGCCGCACCGGCCATGGCGGCCCTGGACGTCAAGCGCCGTGCCCAGGCGCTGCGGTCCCTGGCCGGGTTCCTCCAGGAACGCCGCGACGAACTCGCCGCGACGATCACCGATGAGGTGGGTACACCGATCCGGATCTCCCGGCGCATCCAGGCGGCGCTCCCGGTGACCATTCTCAACGGGTACGCCGATCTCATCGAGGCCGGCCTGCCCCAGGAACGCATCGGGAACAGCCTCGTGCTCCGGGAGCCCGTGGGCGTGGTCGCGGCCATCACGCCGTGGAACTATCCGCTGCACCAGATCGTGTGCAAACTGGCTCCGGCGCTCGCGGCCGGATGCCCCGTCGTGGTCAAGCCCAGCGAGGTCGCGCCGCTGACGGCGTTCGCCCTCTTCGAGGCGCTGCACCAGCTCGGCCTCCCACCCGGCGCGGTGAACCTGGTGCCCGGCACCGGGAACGGCGTGGGCGAGCCGCTCGTCCGCCACCCGGATGTGGACGCCGTGTCCTTCACCGGCTCGCTGCGAGCCGGACGCCGGGTGGCGGAACTGGCCGCCGCGACGGTCAAGCGCGTGACCCTGGAGCTCGGCGGAAAGTCGGCCAACGTCGTCCTCGACGACGCGGACCTGGCAACGGCGGTCAAGGTCGGTGTCGCCAACGCGTTCCTCAACGGCGGCCAGACCTGCACCGCCTGGACCCGCCTGCTCGTCCCGCGCGGCCGGCTCGACGAGGCCGTGGCCCTCGCGGTACGCGCCGCGGAGGGCTTCGTGCCCGGTGACCCGCGCGACCCGGCGACCAAGCTGGGCCCGGTGGCGACCGCTGTCCAGCGCGATGCGGTCCGGGGGCACATCGTCCGCGCGATCGACGGCGGCCAGACCCTGGCTCTCGGCGGTCCTGACGCGCCGGAGGGGCAGGCGGACGGCTTCTTCGTACGTCCGACCGTGTTCGCCGATGTCGACCCGGACTCGGCGCTGGCCCAGGAGGAGATCTTCGGCCCCGTGCTGGCTGTCCTCGCCCATGACGGGGACGAACACGCCGTCGAGGTCGCCAACAACTCCCGCTACGGGCTGCACGGCGCGGTGTGGTCGGCGGACGAGGACCGTGCCCTCACCGTGGCGAAGGGGCTGCGCACCGGAACCGTCGACATCAACGGCGGCGCGTACAACCCGCTGGCGCCGTTCGGCGGCTACAAGCAGTCCGGCGTGGGCCGGGAACTCGGGCGTCATGGCCTTGAGGAGTTCCTGGAGACGAAGTCCGTCCAGATCTGAGAGGGAGTACTGACATGGTCAAGGCACTGGTGGCCTTCGGCCCGGACGAGCGGCCGGAGGTCCTCGACATCGCCGTCCCCGAAACCGGGCCCGGTGAGGTGCGGGTGCGCATCGATGTGGCCGGGGTGTGCCACTCCGACCTTTCCATGGTCAACGGCACCATCCGGCCCACCTACCCCGTCGTCCTCGGCCATGAGGCGTCGGGCACGATCGTCGAGGTCGGCGACGACGTCGGGGATGTGAAGGCGGGGGACGCGGTCGTGCTCAACTGGGCCCCGCCGTGCCGGTCCTGCTGGTTCTGCCGGCACGGCGAACCCTGGCTCTGCTCGGCGGTGGAGGGTGTGGTGAGCACGCCCCGCGGCTTCCTCGGCGACGGCACGCCGCTGCATGTCTCGCTCGGAGTGGGCGCGTTCGCCGAGGAGACCGTGGTCCCCCGCTCCGGTGTCGTACCGCTTCCCGGAGGAGTCCCGAGGGACGTCGGCGCCCTGATCGGCTGCGCGGTGCTGACCGGTATGGGCGCCGCCCGCAACACCGCGGCGATCAAGCCGGGCGAGTCCGTCGTGGTCTTCGGACTCGGCGGCGTGGGACTGTCCGCCGTGGCCGGTGCCGCGCTGGCCGGTGCGGAGCGGATCATCGCCGTGGACGTCAGCACAGGCAAGGAGGCGATCGCCAGGTCGCTCGGTGCCA
This sequence comes from Streptomyces sp. NPDC055078, assembly GCF_053607985.1. NCBI lineage: Bacteria > Bacillati > Actinomycetota > Actinomycetes > Kitasatosporales > Streptomycetaceae > Streptomyces > Streptomyces sp. NPDC055078. The sequence continues at coordinate 4,331 of NZ_JBSGUP010000467.1, read as the reverse complement.
CGGACTTTCTGCTCTACGAGGACCGGATACCCCGGGCCATCAGGTCCCTCACCGAGGGGCGCGGCGCGGACCACGCCCTCGAATGCGTCGGCAAGCCCGCCACCATCCGCGCGGCCTGGGGTGCCGTACGGCGCGGTGGCCGGTGCACCGTGGTGGGCGTGGGCCGGGTGACCGACGAGGTCACCTTCAACGCCATGGAGCTTTACCACTTCGCGCGCCACCTCACCAGCTCGGTGTTCGGGTCCGGTGACCCTGAGCGGGACGTGCCGGAAGTCTGCCGGCATGTGCTCTCCGGTGCGGTGGATCTCAGTCGGCTGGTGACACACCGCACCGATCTGGCCGGGGTGCCCGGGGCCTTCGAACGCATGCGGCGCGGCGACGGCGTACGCACCGTCGTCGAGATCGCCTGAAGCCGCCGGTGCCCCCGGCTCCGGGCCCGGACCACCGTCCCCCACGCCCCCGGAACAGACCAGACATCATGCAACCGATGGAGTGATTCCCATGGATGTACCGAGCCTTATGAGACAGGCCGCCCGATTCCATGCGCAACGTCCCGCGATCATCACCCGCGACGCACAGCTCACCTACGAGGACGCCTGGCGGCGCGGAGTCCGGCTGGCCAACGCCATGATCCGGCTCGGGGTGGGACCCGGCGACCGGGTCGGCATGGTGGAGGACAACTCCCTGCCGGCGGTGGACCTGATCCTCGGTGCCGCGATCGCGGGCGCGGTGCGCGTACCGCTCTACGCCCGCAACTCCCGCGCCGCGCACCGGGCGATGATCGAATCCACCGGGTGCCGGCTGGTCTTCGCCGACCCCGCGTATGCCGACAGCGTGCACGGCCTGGACACCGAGGCCGAAGCCCTGACGCGGGTCCTGGTGCGCGATGGCGGCTACGAGAACTGGCTCGCGGCACACAGCGACACCGATCCGATGGTGGAGGTGGCCCCGGACGACTGGTACATCATCCGGCACTCATCGGGAACCAGCGGCAACCCGAAGGGGGTCGGCTACCGTCAGCACGACTGGATCGCGAACTGCCGCAACTGGTTTGTGCGGCTCCCCCGGCTCTCCACGGACAGCGTCGTCGGACACGCCGCTCCCGTCTCGCACGCCTCCGGCTACCTCTTCATTCCCACCTGGCTGGAAGGCGGGGCGAACCTCCTGTTCGGTTCGTTCGAGCCGGAGGCCGTACTGGAGATGTCGGAGCGGCATCAGGTGACCCACACCTTCCTGGCGCCGTCGATGGTCGCGGCTCTCTGCTCCCGGCCGGGTGCCGCCGACCGCGACTGGTCGTCGCTGGTCTGCATCGTCACCGGAGGCTCGCCCATCACCGATGCGACGATCGCCGCCTCCCGCGCCACCTTCGGAGACGTGCTGCACCAGGTGTTCGGGCAGACGGAGGCGACACCCCTCACGATGATGAGACCCGGGGAGTGGTTCGCCGATGTGCCGGGATCGGAACCGCTGCGGTCGGCGGGGAAGGTGCTGCCCTACGCGCGCGTGGAGATCTACGACGAGGACGGCGCGGTGCTGCCTCCCGGAGAGGTCGGCGAGATCTACGCTCAGATCGAAGGCCAGATGTCCGGATACTGGGGTGATCCGCAGCTGTCGAAGGACCGCCTGCGCGATGGATGGGTGCGGACCGGTGACATCGGCCGGCTCGACGGGAACGGGTACCTCTACGTCCTGGACCGCGTCGATGACATGATCGTCTCCGGCGGATTCAACATCTGGCCCTCCGAGCTGGAGACGGTCATCGCCGACCACCCCGCGGTGCGTGAGGTCGCGGTCTTCGGCGTGCCGGACGCCAAGTGGGGCGAGACGCCGATGGCGGTCTGCTATGTGGACGCGTCGGCCGAGGTGACCTCCGAGGAGATCATCACTCTGGTGGCCGAGCGCATGGGTTCCTACCTCAAGCCGTCCCGGGTCGAGTTCACCCATGTGCCACTGCCGAAGTCCGTCGTCGGCAAGGTTCTGCGCCGCAAGCTGCGGGAGCCGTACTGGGAAGGGCGTGGGACACATGTCTCCGGCGCGTGAGTCCGATGTGGTCCTTGTCGAGCGCCGGGACGGGGCGCTGTGGCTGACCCTGAACCGCCCGGCCAAGCTCAACAGCCTCAGCCCCGATGTGGTCGCCGCGCTGGGCTCCGCCCTGGACGGACTCACGGAGCAGGACCGGTGTGTCGTCATCGGCGGCCGGGGCAGGGCCTTCTGCGCCGGGGGTGATCTGGAGGCGGTGTCCGGGCTGACCGGCGGTGCGGATCCCGTCGCCATCAGCGCCTTCCACCAGTCGATCTCGGCGCTGCTGCGACGGGTGGAGCTGCTGCCGGTGCCGGTGGTCTGTGCCGTGGCGGGTTTCGCCGTCGCCGGGGGGCTGGAGATCGCCTCGGCCTGCGACATCGTCGTGGCCGCGGAGTCCGCATCGTTCGGCGACGGCCATGCCGTCTACGGGCTGCTGCCCGGTGGTGGCGGTTCCGTCCGGCTGCCGCGCAAGATCGGCGTGAACCGCGCCAAGTTCCTGGCGCTGACCGGCCGCCGTGTTCCGGCATCGACCATGGCCGACTGGGGCCTGGTCTCCCTGGTGGTGCCCGACAGCGAGCTGCGTTCCGCCGTTGACGCCCTCGTCGCCGACCTCACCGCGCGCAGCAGGGAAGGGCTGGGCCGGTTCAAGCGCATGCTTGACGACAGCGTCGATCAGCCACTGGACACCGCCCTGGCGGCGGAACAGACCATGGCGACTCTGCACACCTACTCCAAGGACTACGCGGAGGGGCTTGCGGCATTCCGTGAGAAACGCCGCCCGTTCTTTGAGTGAACGCGACCGCATGGTGAAAGGCGCCTCACGGCCCCGGCGGCCCCGTTCCCCAGGCTGGGCTGGTCGTACAACGACTTCACGCGGCCGATCGACCTGCACGCAACTGCAACACGGCCAACCTCCACGAACACGCGAACTGGGGCGGCGTGTCGGCGCACATCGACTACCTCCCCGACCTCGGCCATCTCAACGATCGCCTCAGCTCGATCGCGATCTGGCGCGGCTAGGGCCTGTTGTGAAAGCGCTGGTCGCAGCCATTCGTCGATGGCCGCGACCAGCACGGTCGCCTCGTAACGGACGGCGAGCTACATGGTGCGTCATGGCCGGCCGGAACGTCACCGTCCCCGGCGCGTCCCGGTCAGCCGTTGGGGAGGATGACCGCGCGGCCGGTGATCTTTCCGGCGTGGAGGCGTTCGTAGGCGAGTGGGGCGTCGTCGATGCTGTAGGTCTCGGTGTGTACGGACAGGGCTCCGGAGCGGGCGAGGGCGATGACGTCGGCGAGTTCGGTGCGACTGCCCCAGTAGGGCGCGGTGACCGACATTCCGTACGGGACCTGGGCGAAGCCCATCCTGATGGCGCCGCCGCCGAGGCCGACGAGCTGGATGTCGGCGTCCAGGGCGGCCGCCGCGACGGCCGTGCGGCCGGTGGCGTCGGTGCCGACGAAGTCGAAGACGGCCTGTGCGCCGACTCCGCCGGTGAGGTCCCGTACGCGTGCGGCGGCGTTCTCGTCGGAGGGCAGTGCCTCGTGGGCTCCTACGCTGCGGGCCAGGGCCAGTTTGTCGTCGGAGATGTCGAGGGCGATGACGTGTGCGGGGGTGAGGGCTCGCAGGAGCTGGATGGCGAGGTGGCCGAGGCCGCCCGTGCCGATGACGACGGCGGTCGAGCCGGGGGCCAGTTTCGGCAGGGTGCGCCGTACGGCGTGGTACGGGGTGAGGCCGGCGTCGGTGAGGGGTACGGCGGAGACCGGGTCGAGGTCGCCGATCGGTACCAGGTGCCGTACGTCGTCGACGAGCATGTACTCGGCCATCGCGCCGGGTGAGCCGAGGCCGGGCGGGTGGATGCCGAGTGTGCGTGCGTGGGGGCAGTAGTTCTCCCGGCCGGTGGCGCAGACCGGGCAGACGCCGCAGCCCCAGGGGCCGTACACCACGACAGCGTCGCCGGCGGCCACGCCGGACACCCCGTCGCCGAGTGCGGCCACCGTGCCCGCCCCTTCATGACCGAGGGTGAGCGGGAGCGGGAACGGCAGCCGCTCGGCGGCCATCCCCATCACCGCGATGTCGGAGTGGCACACCCCGGCCGCCGTCACCTTGAGGAGGATCTCGCCGGGCCCCGGTTCGGGGGCGGGGATGTCCACGACCTCCGGGGCCGCGCCGATCGTGCGGTACTGCAGTGCCTTCATACTGGTTCTCCCTGAATCTCGGATATCCCTGGTCAGGCGGGTGTCCGATGCCCGTCCGCAGTCGGCTGCGGCTCATGATCGAGACTACGTCGGCCACCTGTCCGCACGTGTCACGGG
>NZ_JBSGUP010000466.1:0-6549 GCF_053607985.1 Streptomyces sp. NPDC055078 | reverse complement strand
GCCGGGTCCCCCGCCCCGGCGCCACCCGGACCGCCGAACCCCGGACCGCCGAGCCCCGGACCCCATGCCGCCGAGCCCCGGACCGGCGGCCACCTGCCCCCGGCCCCCGGCCCCCGCCGGTCACTCCGCGCTGACCACCGCCTTCGCCTCCGGGCCGAGCCGGAGTTCCAGTCCGGCGCGGAGGGGGACGCTCTGGCCCGGGGCCACCTGCTGGGTGGTGCCGTCGGCTCTGCGGGCCGTCCAGGGCTCGGTGGAGCGGTTGGCGAGGCCGTACTTGCCGGGCTTCTGCGGGTGCTCGACGAGTTCCGCGACGAGTGAGGTGTCGTCGTAGCGGTGCCGGGGCGGTTCGGCGCGCAGATGGTGGGCGTACAGCCGGGCGGCGCGGCGCAGCCGGAGGTTGCGTACGACCTTGGGGCGCAGGGTGGTCACCACCAGCCGGGGCGGCAGGATGAGGGTGCGGCGGCAGGACCAGCAGGTGCCCGGGGTGACGGACTCGGGTTCGGTCATGTTCTGCCGCCCGCACTCGGCGCAGACCACGATGGTGTCCCGTACCTCGCTCAGCGCGTGGCGCCACTGGGTCTCGCGGACCCGGCGGGTGCCGTCGTGCAGTCCGTCGGTGAAGTTCTGGGTGAAGAGCTTCCGCAGGATCGGCGGGGCGGCGGCCCAGGTCGCCAGGACCGTGCCCTGTTCGGTGGGGTCGGGGCGGTTCTCGTCGTTGACCGGGTCGAAGACGAAGACCGGGCGCTTCCCGTACAGCCGTTTCTCCGCCGCCTCGTCGAGACAGCGGATCTCCAGTTCGGCCCGCCCCTTGAGGGGGTGATGGTTCATCAGGAGCATGAAGAGCAGCACGGAGAGGGAGTGCAGATCGGTCTGGGTGCCGGGGACCGCGCCGGGGTCGCCGCGCACCAGCTCCGGCGCCATGAACTCCATGGTGCCCGCGATGCCGGTGGAGTCGCCCTCGCTGACCGCGTTGTCGTTGTCGCAGACGAGGACGTCGCCGTTGTCGGGGTCGAAGAAGATGTTGCCCCAGGAGATGTCCCGGTAGGCGATCCCGCGCGAGTGCAGTGACTGATACGCCTCGACCATGTTCAGCCCGGCGGTGATCAGCGCCAGCGGGCTGGTCCGCAGCTGCCGGCGGAAGAGCGCGGGCAGCCCCTTGTACCGCTCGGGCCTGATGTCCATGAGATAGCCGAAGCCGCCGGCCCGGCCGCCGGTCACCAGGGAGCGCGGCCACAGGAACCGGTCGTCGTCGAAGTCCCGGCCCACCAGGCCCTCCACGATGGCGCGCTGCTCGGGTGTGGCACACGCCGGGTAGTACCACTTGAGCGCCTTGTCACCGGTCGGGGTCTTCACCCGGTAGACCTCGCCCTGGCCGCCCGCGCCGAGCATTCCGTCGACCGACACCTCGTCATCGGTGTCCGTGGTGAGCAGGGCGCCGTTGTCCAGCATGCCGGACATCAGTCCTCCGTTCCTTCGGGTACGGCGGCGGGACGCCTCAGGCGTGCCACGACCGCGGTGGTGTCGTCACCGGAGTAGCTGCCCGCGCGGGCCAGCCACTCCGGCAGGGCCTGGCCGATCGGCCCGGGGCCCTCGGCCCCGATCCGCTGGTCGACGTCGCGTACGAACCGTACGAAGCCGTCGCGGGCGGCGAAGCTGTTGGACAGACCGTCCGTGGAGAGCGCGATCAGCCGGGGGGCCCGGCCCGGGGCGCTGACCGGCGCCCAGTGCACACGTACCAGGTCCCACGCCTGGCGGCTGCACATCGACTCCGTCTCGTCGCCGAGTTCGGGCTGGGCGGGGGTGAGGGGCTGGGAGACGGAGCCGTCGGCGTTGACGACCATCAGATCGCCGTCCCCGAGCTGCCAGGCGACCACGAGGCCCTCGGTGAGGACGGCCCCGATCAGCGTGGTGCCGTAGGAGCGCAGCAGCTCGGGCCCGGTGGGCGGTGGCACTCGCGGGTCCGCGCGGTGCCGTTCCACCACCCAGTCCTGCCAGGTGCGGACGACCTCGCGCGGCACCCGGTCGTGGGCGTCGGCCCACAGTTTGCGCAGCCCCGCGTCCCCCGCCTCGCGGACGCGGGCGGCGAACCCGGTGGCGCACTGTTTGAAGACATCGACGGCATAGCGTGCGCCGAGATGGCTGAGCGGGTGGGCGGCGGAGCCGTGGCCGTCGGCGACCGCCAGGACCAGGGCGCCATCGGGGGTGTACTCCGCGTCACTCCAGTCCTGGTTGACGGGTTTGGCGGGTCCCTGGACGCTGCCGTTCAGGATGTCCCAGCAGGGCTCCGGGGGCATGCCGTGGGTCTCTCGGTGCGGCACGCTCACCACACATCGTCGTCATCGTCGTCGTCCAGGGCGGGGGGCGCGTAGGCCGGGGCGAGCTGTTTGACGCCGGGGGCGCTGCCCGCGACGGGCTGGGACGCCGCCTTGACCGCGGCGGTCGACGCCCAGCGGATGGCGGCGGCGAGCTGCTTGGGGCTGTTGGCGTCCAGGACCTGCAGTTCGGGGTTGGCCAGGAACTCCTGGAGCACCCCCCGGTCGGCGTCGGCGCCGATGCCGATGGCGACCCGTACGGCCTTCTTGCCCCAGGGGGTGGAGTCGATGGCCTTGAGACCGTCGCGCCACTCGTCCAGCGGCTGGCCGTCCGAGACGAGCGCGAGGACCGGTTTGAGGGCGCGCTGCGGCATGGGCGGTGTCTCCAGCTCGCGCGCCACGGCGTAGAGGGCGTCACCGAGGTTGGTGCCGCCGTCGACCTGGACGTCCTGCCAGGTGAAGTTCTCCACCGGGGTCGGGTCGGGGACATGCCAGGTGGCGGTGGAGGAGAACGTCAGGACGCGCAGCAGCAACTGGGCGGCCGGGTTGTCGTGGGCCACCGAGCGCATCTCCGGGACGGCCTCGCGGATGGCGTAGTTGAGCTGCCCGATCTTCTCGCCCATCATCGAGTACGAGACATCGAGAATCCAGATGAAATGAACCGGCCGATTCTCCATCGCGCCGCCGGGAATGTCACTCACTCCGTGTCCTCCTCCTTGTCGCTGTTGCCGCTGTTCCTCGTCGGGATGTCACCGGCGCGGTCGCCGGGCACCGCCCCGGCCGTACGGGTGCTGTTCCAGCCGTACGGATGCCGTTCCCGGCCGTACGGGTGCCCTTCCGGCCGTACAGGTACCGCTCGAAGGTCATTCGGGCAGCGCGCTGGTCAGCAGCGCCCCCGCGACGACCACGACGACCAGGGTCGTCAGGACGACCGCCGCTATGAACAGTCCGAGTACGACGCGCCGTGCGCGCGCCGTGTGCTCGGGTACTTCACTCATGGCCCACTCCCCCGGGGGTTTCGCTCTGTGCCGGGGCCCGCAGGGCGCCCGGCCGGTCGGTCATCGCTTCGCCGATTCGCCGGTCAGCAGCGGTTTGACGGGCAGTCCGCTTCTGGACAGCAGCCACAGCACGGGCTCGGCGGCCCGTCTGCTCTCCCCGTCGAGCGCCCCGGCGCCGGTGGCCGCGTGGGCGCTGACCGCCCAGTAGCGGGTGGCGCCGAAGTCGTGTTCCAGACTCTGGACGAGATCGCCGAGCCCGATGGCGGCCAGCCACTCGTCGATCCGGGCGCCGGGCGCGGGGATCGCGTCGAGCTGGTCCAGGACATCGCGTTTGGTGACGACGGTGGCGACGGGTGTCCTGGCCCGGCGTCCCGACATGGCGGCGAACTCGCCCGCGAGCCGGTCGTAGGTGTCCTTGGGGCCCTCCGGCGACGGCCGGGCGTCGACGGCCCGCTGGGCGTCGGCGCCGCCCAGTTCACGGCGGACCTCCGGTTCCGCGAGGACGTCGGCGACGAGGACGACTCCGTCCGTGTGGGCGAGGTACTGCTGTTCCCGTACGACGACGGAGTCACCGAAGGTCTCCCCCATGGGGTCGTACAGATACAGCAGCCGCCGGGTGCGGCCCCGGGTGATCTGGAGCATAAAGGCGCGGGGCTGCTGCGCGGCGGTCCGGTGCACCCAGCCGGTCTGGTCCAACTGGCTGGTGATCCGCTGGAGTTCGTTCTGGTCGTCGGAGGTGGCGTAGGTGACGGAGAGCTGCTCCCGGTCCGACCAGGAGCGCAGACCGGCGATCATCGCGGCCATCAGCATGGTCTTGCCCGACGAGGTGCCGCCGACGATGGGGATGTGCACGATCCGGGTGGTGCCGAGGCCCCGGGGCAGGGCGAGATCGCAGTGCGGGCAGTACGCCGTCAGCCGGTGGCGGCCCGTCAGAAAACTGGTGCGCAGACGGTGTCCGCAGCCGCAGATCCGGCGCAGGACCCCGTAGCGGCCCGCCCGCAGCCGACGGTGGGCGGCCCGGCAGCCGGGGCAGTGGTAGACGGGCAGCTCGATGGGCTGGTAGCAGCCCGGGTAGGGGCACTTCATCCGGATGGACCGGGCCAGCAGTCCGGCCCGGTCCACGGCGCGCAGGGCGATGGCGGACGCGGCGAGGCCCGTGAGCACGGCGCCCAGCAGGGCGCCGAGGATCACCAGCACCAGCAGCAGGAACACCGCGGCGGCGGTCGCGCCCAGGACCGCGCCGATGCCGAAGCCGGGGGCGGTGAGCACCAGCGCGAGTGCGGTGATCAGTCCCTCGCGGGGCACCGCCCGGCCGAGCCCCGCGCGGTTGGTGGCGGACAGCCGGCGGCCCCGCAGCAGATTCCAGGTACCGGTGCCCAGCCAGCGGCCGATCAGCAGCCGCCGCAGGACATCCGCCGCCGCGGGCGCGGAGCCCGCGAGGTCGGTCCACAGCTGGCTCGTCCAGTACGAGGGGTGAGCGGGCTCGCCATTCTTACCGGGGACGGAGACGGAGACGATCCGGGGGTCGCTTCCCCCGGTCCGCCAGGGGCCGAGCCCCCTGCCCATGGCGCCGACGGCGAGACCGGCGGCCGTGGGGAAGCTGTAGAGCGCCATGCCCAGCGCGATCAGCCCGGCGAACGCCAGATAGCCGCCGAGGGCGTAGGTGGTCCAGTTGTTCATCTGCGGCGCTCCTCACCGGGCGGAGACCCGTGTCCCGTATCGGACTGTTTACGGCGGAGCAGTTGCCGGCCGAGGCGGCCGATACGGCCGGGCCGGTTCCACTCCTGGAAGTCGCCGACCCAGCCGCCGCCCGGTTTGGCCAGTTCCCGTACGACATCGGCGACGTACTCCGGCGGCAGTTTGCGCACGACGGGCCGCAGCACATCGGCGAGCAGCGCGGTACGGGTCTCCTCCCAGGCGGGGTTGAGGCCCCGGCCGCTGGACCAGTGGATGAAGCAGGTGGCGATGAAGGGGGGCGAGACGCGGAGCTGGGCGCGGATCGTGTCACCCGCGGCCACGGCCCGGTATCCGCTGAGGAGTTCGGGCTGCTGGGAGTGGGCGAGCTGTTCCAGTTCGCCGGCCGGGGGGTGGGCGGCGAGCAGTGCCCGCGCGACCGCGCGGCCGATCCGCTCGGCGATGGCCTCCTCCAGCGGCTGGGCGGTACGGCAGAGCAGAACGGACCGCTCGGTGAAACCGGGCGCGGCCGTGCCGTCGGCGAGCCGGCCCGCGATGACGAGCAGACCGAGCGCGCTGCGGGTACGCGGGTCGATGGCGCGGGTGGCGTAGCGCAGCAGGTCGTCGGCGAGGGCGGGGGCGTCGGGGTCGTCGGCCGGTGCGGACAGGGCGGCACGGGTGACGGCGGCCTCGATGCCGGAGGGGCCGAGCCAGTCCCGGGGCAGCTCATTGATCAGCAGCCGGCCGTCGCCGGGGGTGAGGGTACGGTCGCCCCAGACGAGCCGGTGGGCCGTACGCAGGACGGTGGCGCGGCCCTTGTGTCCGGGTCCGGCCGCCGCGACCAGGGCGTGGAAGGCGCCGACCGGGTCCTCTCCGGCCGGGCGGTGCGCGGCGGCCTCGCCCATGCGCAGATGGGGCGCGGCGGTGAGATCCGCGTCGGGGACGGCGATCCGGACGACGGCGGCGAGCCGGACCGCGTCACTGTCACCGCCGCTGGTGGTACCGCTGGTGGTGCCCGCGCCTCTGCCGGTGCCCGTGTCGGTGTCGGTGTCGGTGTCGGTGCCTCTGCCGGTTCCTCCGCCTGCGCCGTTCGACGTGTCCGCTTCGGTGTCCGGGGCCGCGGCGGCGAGGTCGAGCGCGCTGACGACGGCTGCACGGATGGCGGGGTGTCTGCCCAGCACGGCCGAGAGGGCCGCCGGGACCCCGGCGGTGTCCCCGCCGCGCCCGGGGGCGGTGTTCAGCAGGGCGGCCGAGGCGCGTTCGGCCAGGACGGGCAGGACGCCCGTGGTGTCGACGGACAGTTCGTCGGCGAGGTCGAGCAGGGCGAGCACCAGGTCCAGCGGCGCCCGGCCCGCGGTGGCGAGAGCGGCGAGGAGTTCCTCCGTGAGCAGCTCGATCGCGGGGTGTCCGGCGATCCTGGCGAGCTGGTCGGCGATCGGGGCGAGGGCGAGCCACTCACCGGGGGTGCGGGGGTCGTCGCCGCCCTCGGCGAGGGTGACGAGCAGCGGACCCCAGAAGTCGGCGGCGCGTCCCCGGCCGTGGCGCTGGGCCCCGCGGGCCGCCGC
>NZ_JBSGUP010000465.1:0-6554 GCF_053607985.1 Streptomyces sp. NPDC055078 | reverse complement strand
CGGAGGGCGACGCGCTGCTCGCGCTGGCGGCGGACGAGCGGATGCGCCCCCCGGTCGCGCTGCTGGCCCATGCCGTGGACGAGCCGGGCCGGGCGGCGTTCTGGCCGCTGGCCGAGTTCTCTCCGGAGTGGGTGGCCATCCGATGGGCACTGGACCGGGGGGTCCCGGTTCGCTTCATCGACCTTCCCGCGGCGCATTCGCTGGCGCTGGCGGCGGAGGAGGAGCGCGCGGCGGCGGAGCGCGCCCACCCGGAGCGCTCCGAGGACTTGGGGGGTTCTGGGGGCACGGAGGCTGCCGGAGGCTCTGGGAGTGCGGCGAGTCCTGGTGGCTCCGTGGATGCCAAGGGTGCGGAGGGTCCCAGGGGCCCTGAGGATCGCGGGGAGTCCGGAGTCTCCGGGGGATCCGATGATCAGGCGGATCAGGCGGATCAGGCGGACTCGGCGGGCCTCGCGCCGGTCGCTTCGCGCAGGGACCCGGGCTCATGGGACCCGGGACTGGAGGAGCGACGCCCTGGGGGAGCCCCCGCGGCGGACAGCGGCCCCGGGCCGGGGATGCACGCGGTGGCCCCGGAGCCCGCTGCTGCCCCCGGGGCCGTGGGGCCGCCGCGGCCGGGCGCGATGGTCCCGGGCTCCGCCCCGGACCCGGCTGACGCCGTCGGTCCGGACCGGGCTGTTGTCCCGGGCTTGGGCGTCCGGCCGGACCCGGCTGCCGGTCCGGCCCTGGCGGACAGTCCGGGCCCGGGCCCCGCCGCCGGATCGCGCCCCGCCCCGGACCCGGCTGACGCGCCGGGCCAGGGCACGGCTGGGCTCCGGGGCCCGGCCGTGCCCGGGGCAGGGGACGGATCCGTGGATCCCGGGGACTTCGATATCGGGGTACGTATCGACCCCATCGCCGTCCTCGCCGAGACCGCTGGGTACGACGACGCCGAGCGGTGGTGGGAGGACATCGTCGAGCATCGCGGCACCGGCACCGGCACCGGCACCAGCAGCACCAACATGACAAGCGGCCCCTGTGGGCAGACGGGGCGGGAAGTCGGCGACCCTCTCGCGCCTTTCGCCGCGCTCGGGGAGGCCATGGGCGAGCTGCGTTCGGCGTACGGGCACGGCGGGCATGAGCGCGACCTCGCGCGGGAGGCCCATATGCGGCTTCAGCTGCGGGCCGCACGCAAGGAGTTCGGGGACAGTGTGGCCGTCGTCTGCGGGGCCTGGCATGTGCCGGCGCTGCGGGAGAAGACCACCGTCGCCGCCGACAAGGCCCTTCTCAAAGGGCTGCCCAGGATCAAGGCCGAGCTGACCTGGGTGCCCTGGACACACCGCAGGCTCGCCCGGCACAGCGGCTACGGCGCCGGGATCGACTCCCCGGGGTGGTACGGCCATCTCTTCCAGGCGCCCGACAGGCCCATCGAGCGGTGGATGACCAAGGTCGCGGGGCTGCTGCGCGACGAGGACCGGATGGTGTCGTCCGCGCATGTCATCGAGGCCGTGCGGCTGGCGGAGACCCTTGCCGCCATGCGCGGGCGACCCCTCGCGGGCCTGACCGAAACCACCGACGCCGTCCGGGCCGTGATGTGCGACGGCTCCGATGTGCCGCTCGATCTCGTCCGGGACCGGCTCGTCGTCGGGGACGTCCTCGGTGAAGTCCCCGACACCGCGCCCGCCGTTCCGCTCCAGCGGGATCTGAGCCGGACGCAGCGCACCCTGCGGCTCAAGCCGGAGGCCCTGGAGCGGGAGCTGGCTCTCGACCTCCGCAAGGAGACCGACGCGGCGAAGAGCCGGCTGCTGCACCGCCTCGGGCTGCTCTCCATCGGCTGGGGCGAGCAGATCGCCGGGCGGGGGAGCACCGGCACCTTCCGGGAGAGCTGGCGGCTGCGCTGGGAGCCCGAGCTGTTCGTCCGGGTCGCCGAGGCCGGGGTGTGGGGGACGACGGTGCTCTCGGCCGCCACGGCCAGGGCGGAGCACCGGGCGGTGACGGCGACCGCCCTCGCCGATATCACCTCGCTCGCGGAGGAGTGTCTGCTGGCCGGACTGACCGATGCCCTGCCCGTGGTGATGCGCGCCCTCGCCGACCGGGCCGCGCTCGACACGGACGTCGGCCATCTCGCCCAGGCGCTGCCCGCTCTGGCCCGCTCCCTGAAGTACGGGGATGTGCGGTCCACGGACACCGCCGCCCTCGGTGAGGTCGCCACCGGTCTCGCCGAGCGGATCTGCGTCGGACTGCCGCCCGCCTGCACCGGGCTCGACGCGGACGGCGCGGCCCGGATGCGCGCGCACCTCGACGGGGTGCACAGTGCGATCGGGCTGCTGCCCGGTGCGAGGGAGTCGGCCGAGCGCTGGAGTTCCGTACTGCGTCGCCTCGCGGCCCGGGACACCGTGCCCGGGGTGATTCGTGGCCGGGCGGCCAGGCTGCTGCTGGACGACGGGCGGCTTGACGAGGCCGAGGCCGCGCGGCTCATGAGCCTCGCCCTCTCGCCCGGCACCCCGCCCGCCGATGCCGCCGCCTGGATCGAGGGCTTCGTCGGCGGCACCTCGGGCGGCGGGATGCTCCTGATCCACGACGAGCGGCTGCTCGGACTGGTCGACGCCTGGCTGACCGGTGTTTCCGCCGAGGCGTTCACCGATGTACTGCCGCTGCTGCGCCGGACGTTCTCCGCGTACGAACCCGGCGTACGGCGCACCCTCGGCGAGCTGGCCCGCCGCGGGCCGGCCGGATCGTCCCACGCACCCGGCCGAGCCCAGGCAGCCGCCCCGGGCTTCGGCCCCGGGCTGGACGAGCGGCGGGCCGACGCCGTCCTGCCGGTCCTCCGGCTGATCCTCGACAAGGAACCCCTGGGGGTGGGCACATGACCAGTGCGGCGGAACGGACCAGTACGGCAGAACAGGCCAGTACGGCAGAACAGGCCAGTACGGCGGAACAGACCAGTGCGGCGGAACGGACCAGTACGGCAGAACAGGCCAGTACGGCGGAACGGACCAGTGCGGCGGAACGGACCGGCACCGAGGAGCGGCTGCGGCGCTGGCGGCTGATCCTCGGAGGTGAGGCCGCCGACGGCACCGGCTGCGCCCTGGCCGGCGCGGACCTCGCCATGGACGGGACCCTCGCCGCTCTCTACGGCGGCGAGAAGCCCGGCGGCAGCGGCGGGCGCGGCCGGTCGGCCGGACTCGGCGGCTCCGCCCCCTCCGTCGCCCGCTGGCTCGGCGACATCCGCACCTACTTCCCCAGTTCCGTCGTCCAGGTCATGCAGCGCGACGCCATCGACCGGCTCGGCCTGTCGACCCTCCTGCTGGAGCCGGAGATGCTGGAGGCGGTCGAGGCGGACGTCCATCTCGTCGGGACGCTCCTCTCCCTCAACAAGGCGATGCCCGAGACGACCAGGGAAACCGCCCGTGCGGTCGTCCGGAAGGTCGTCGACGATCTGGAGAAGCAGCTCGCCACCCGCACCAGATCCACACTCACGGGGGCGCTGGACCGTTCCGCGAGGATCAGCCGGCCACGGCACCGCGACATCGACTGGGACCGCACGATCCGCGCCAATCTGAAGAACTACGTTCCCGACTTCAACACCGTCGTCCCCGAGCGGCTCATCGGGTACGGCAGGGCGTCCCAGTCCGTGAAGAAGGAGGTGGTGCTCTGTATCGACCAGTCCGGTTCGATGGCCGCGTCCGTCGTCTATGCCTCGGTCTTCGGCGCGGTGCTCGCCTCCATGCGCTCCATCGCCACCCGGCTCGTCGTCTTCGACACGGCCGTCGTCGATCTCACCGACCAGCTCGACGACCCGGTGGATGTGCTCTTCGGCACCCAGCTCGGCGGCGGCACCGACATCAACCGCGCCCTGGCCTACTGCCAGTCGCAGATCACCCGTCCCGCCGACACCGTGGTCGTCCTGATCAGCGATCTGTACGAGGGAGGGATACGGGACGAGATGCTGAAGCGGGTGGCGGCGATGAAGGCGTCGGGGGTGCAGTTCGTGGCGTTGCTCGCGCTCTCGGACGAGGGGACGCCCGCGTACGACCGGGAGCACGCGGCGGCGCTGGCCGCGCTGGGCGCTCCGGCCTTCGCCTGTACGCCCGATCTCTTCCCGGACGTCATGGCGGCGGCCATCGAGAAGCGGCCCCTGCCTGTCCCCGACCCGTGACCCCGTCCCCCACCCGTGACCTGTGACCCTGCCCACCCCGGCAGCCGCAGCCGTCCCGGCCGGATCGCTGACCTCGGGCGTATCGAGTTCAGGGGACCGTCCGTGTCCGCCCTGTGACCGTAATCACCACTCATGTGTGAGCTGCGATTTAGGGACCCACCCCGCACGGGGATAACCTGCGAGGCGGACATGCCGCGTGCTCGGACACCGTGTGCGC
This sequence comes from Streptomyces sp. NPDC055078, assembly GCF_053607985.1. NCBI lineage: Bacteria > Bacillati > Actinomycetota > Actinomycetes > Kitasatosporales > Streptomycetaceae > Streptomyces > Streptomyces sp. NPDC055078. The sequence continues at coordinate 2,205 of NZ_JBSGUP010000465.1, read as the reverse complement.
ACCCCTTGTGACATCGCAGTCACGTTGCCCTTCGCGGCACGCCCACGCAGACAACGAACCGCGATCATCAGAAAAGGGACGGACGCGCGTGGACCTGTTCGAGTACCAGGCGAGGGACCTCTTCGCCAAGCACGGTGTACCGGTGCTGGCCGGTGAAGTCATCGACACGCCTGAGGCGGCGCGCGCGGTGACCGAGCGTCTGGGCGGCCGTTCGGTCGTCAAGGCGCAGGTGAAGGTCGGTGGCCGTGGTAAGGCCGGCGGCGTGAAGCTGGCCTCCAGCCCGGATGACGCGGTCGAGAAGGCCGGCCAGATCCTGGGCATGGACATCAAGGGCCACACGGTCCACAAGGTGATGCTCGCGGAGACCGCCCCCGAGATCGCCGAGGAGTACTACGTCTCGTACCTCCTCGACCGGACCAACCGCACCTTCCTGGCCATGGCCTCCGTCGAGGGCGGCATGGACATCGAGGAGGTCGCGGCCACCAAGCCCGAGGCCCTCGCGAAGATCCCGATCGACGCCAATGACGGTGTCACCCCGGAGAAGGCCGCCGAGATCGTCGCCGCGGCGAAGTTCCCGGCCGAGGTCGCCGACCAGGTCGCCGACATCCTGGTGACCCTGTGGAAGACCTTCATCGCCGAGGACGCGCTCCTCGTCGAGGTCAACCCGCTGGCCAAGGTCGCCGACGGCCGGGTCATCGCGCTCGACGGCAAGGTCTCCCTCGACGAGAACGCCGACTTCCGCCAGCCGGACCACGAGGCGCTTGAGGACAAGGCCGCGGCCAACCCGCTGGAGGCCGCGGCCAAGGCCAAGAACCTCAACTACGTCAAGCTCGACGGCGAGGTCGGCATCATCGGCAACGGCGCGGGTCTGGTCATGTCGACCCTCGACGTCGTCGCGTACGCCGGTGAGGCCCACGGCAACGTCAAGCCCGCCAACTTCCTCGACATCGGTGGCGGCGCCTCCGCCGAGGTCATGGCGAACGGCCTGGAGATCATTCTCGGCGACCCGGACGTCAAGTCCGTGTTCGTCAATGTCTTCGGCGGCATCACCGCCTGTGACGAGGTCGCCAACGGCATCGTGCAGGCCCTGGAGCTGCTGAAGTCCAAGGGCGAGGACGTCACCAAGCCGCTGGTCGTGCGCCTCGACGGCAACAACGCGGAGCTGGGTCGCAAGATCCTTTCCGACGCCAACCACCCGCTCGTACAGCGCGTGGACACCATGGACGGTGCGGCCGACAGGGCCGCCGAGCTCGCGGCGAAGTAAGGGATTCAGACCACCATGGCTATCTTCCTGACCAAGGACAGCAAGGTCATCGTCCAGGGCATGACCGGTGCCACGGGCATGAAGCACACCAAGCTCATGCTGGGTGACGGCTCCAACATCGTCGGCGGTGTGAACCCGCGCAAGGCCGGTACGAAGGTCGACTTCGACGGCACGGAGGTACCCGTCTTCGGCACGGTCGCCGAGGCGATGAAGGAGACCGGCGCCGACGTCTCCGTCCTCTTCGTGCCCCCGGCCTTCGCCAAGGCCGCCGTCGTCGAGGCGATCGACGCCGAGATCCCGCTGGCCGTCGTCATCACCGAGGGCATCGCGGTGCACGACTCCGCCGCCTTCTGGGCGTACGCCGTCAGCAAGGGCAACAAGACCCGGATCATCGGCCCGAACTGCCCCGGTCTGATCACCCCCGGTCAGTCCAACGCCGGCATCATCCCGGGCGACATCACCAAGCCCGGCCGTATCGGACTCGTCTCCAAGTCCGGCACGCTGACCTACCAGATGATGTACGAGCTGCGGGACATCGGCTTCTCATCGGCCGTCGGCATCGGTGGCGACCCGGTCATCGGCACCACCCACATCGACGCGCTGGCGGCCTTCGAGGCCGACCCGGACACCGATCTGATCGTGATGATCGGTGAGATCGGCGGTGACGCCGAGGAGCGCGCGGCCGACTTCATCAAGTCCCATGTGACCAAGCCGGTTGTCGGCTATGTCGCCGGCTTCACCGCCCCCGAGGGCAAGACGATGGGCCACGCCGGCGCCATCGTGTCGGGTTCCTCCGGCACCGCGCAGGCGAAGAAGGAGGCCCTGGAGGCCGCGGGTGTCAGGGTCGGCAAGACCCCGACCGAGACGGCCGTCCTGGCGCGGGAGCTGCTCAAGGGCTGATCGCCGCCCCGTATCGCGCGAGTGGGGCCCCGGGGGCGGGG
>NZ_JBSGUP010000464.1:0-6557 GCF_053607985.1 Streptomyces sp. NPDC055078 | reverse complement strand
CCTGCGACCGGGCCGGGACCTCCTTATACGCCTGCGCCGCCCGCTTCTCGGTCCCGTGCGGAGGGCTACTCCACCGGCTGTGGTTCCGGTGCGCCCTGCGGATCCGGTGCGGGGCTGGGGTCGGCCGGGGGTGTCTTCACGGAGTCCAGGAGCAGTTGGGCGACATCGACGACCTGGAGACTCTCCTTGGCGGTGCCGTCGTTCTTCTTGCTGTTGACGGAGTCGGTGAGCATGACGAGGCAGAAGGGGCAGGCCGTCGACACGATGTCCGGGTTGAGGGAGAGGGCCTCGTCGACGCGCTCGTTGTTGATGCGCTTGCCGATCCGCTCCTCCATCCACATCCGCGCGCCGCCCGCGCCACAGCAGAAGCCGCGCTCCTTGTGGCGGTGCATCTCCTGCTGGCGCAGGCCGGGGACGGCGGACATGATCTCGCGCGGGGGTGTGTAGACCTTGTTGTGACGCCCGAGGTAGCAGGGGTCGTGGTACGTGATCAGGCCGTCGACCGGGGTCACGGGGGTGAGCCTGCCCTCGTCGATGAGGTGCTGGAGAAGCTGGGTGTGGTGGATGACCTCGAACTCGCCGCCCAGCTGGGGGTACTCGTTCGCGATCGTGTTGAAGCAGTGGGGGCAGGTGGCGACGATCTTCTTCGCGGACTTCGGCTTCCTGGTCGACTCGTCCTCGTCATCCTCGCCGAAGGCCATGTTCAGCATCATGACGTTCTCCTGGCCGAGCTGCTGGAACAGCGGCTCGTTGCCCAGGCGGCGCGGTGAGTCACCGGTGCACTTCTCGTCCCCGCCCATGATCGCGAATTTCACGCCGGCGATATGGAGGAGTTCGGCGAACGCCTTGGTGGTCTTCTTGGCGCGGTCCTCCAGGGCGCCCGCGCAGCCGACCCAGTACAGGTAGTCGACCTCGGAGAGGTCCTCGACGTCCTGACCGACGATCGGCACCTCGAAGTCGACCTCCTTGGTCCACTCCACGCGCGCCTTCTTGGCCAGCCCCCAGGGGTTGCCCTTCTTCTCCAGGTTCTTGAGCATGGTGCCCGCCTCGGACGGGAACGCGGACTCGATCATCACCTGGTAGCGGCGCATGTCGACAATGTGGTCGATGTGCTCGATGTCGACCGGGCACTGCTCCACACACGCGCCACAGGTCGTGCAGGACCACAGGACGTCCGGGTCGATGACGCCGTTCTCCTCCAGCGTGCCGATCAGCGGGCGCTCCGCCTCCGCCAGCGCGGCGGCCGGGACATCCTTAAGGGCCTCGGCGGTGGCCTTCTCCTCGCCCTCCATGGTCTTGCCGCCGCCGGCCAGCAGATACGGGGCCTTGGCGTGCGCGTGGTCGCGCAGGGACATGATCAGGAGCTTGGGGGAGAGCGGCTTGCCGGTGTTCCAGGCCGGGCACTGCGACTGGCACCGGCCGCACTCGGTGCAGGTGGAGAAGTCGAGGATGCCCTTCCAGGAGAAGTGCTCGACCTGGGAGGCGCCGAAGACGGCCTCCTCGGCGTCGTCGTCGAAGACCGTCTCGAAGTCGATCTCCTTGCCACCGGACGTCATGGGCCGGAGCGCGCCGAGCGCGGACGCGCCGTCGGCGTTCCGCTTGAACCAGATGTTGGGGAAACCGAGGAAGCGGTGCCAGGCGACACCCATATTGGTGTTGAGCGAGACGGTGATCATCCAGATCAGCGAGGTGCCGATCTTGACCGCGGCGGTGAAGTAGATCCATGTCTGGAGCGTGGAGACGCTCAGACCGTCGAAGGCCGCCACCAGGGGGTACGAGACGAAGTACCCGGCCTGGTAGCCGTCCACGTGGTGGATCGCACCCTCAAGACCGCGCAGGACGAGGATCGCGACGCCGATGGTGAGGATGACGTACTCGACGAAGTACGCCTGCCACGCCTTGGACCCTGCGAAGCGGGACTTGCGGCCCGCCCGGGAGGGGAGGCTGAGCAGCCGGATCGCCATCAGGACGAGGATGCCCACGACGGTCATCAGGCCGATGAACTCGATGTACATCTCGAACGGCGGGAACTCGCCGATGACCGGCAGCACCCAGTCGGCCTGGAAGAGCTGGCCGTACGCCTGGAGGAGGGTCGGCGGCAGGGTGAGGAAGCCGATCGCGACGAACCAGTGGGCGACTCCGACGATCCCCCAGCGGTTCATCCGGGTGTGGCCGAGGAACTCCTTGGCCAGGGTGATCGTGCGCTGTTTCGGCGCGTCGGTGCGGCTGCCCGCCGGCACGGCCTGGCCGAGCTTCACGAACCGGTAGATCTGCGCGACGGCTCGGGCGATGAGCGCAACACCGACCACCGTCAGGACCAGCGACACGACGATCGCGGCGAGCTGCATTTCGGGCTCCTCGGGCCTGCGAGGTGGGAACGATCCGGCGCGATTGAGCACTGCGTACCGCACACCGCATCGATACTAAGCGGTAACTTAATCAGTTCGTGCTGAGACTACCCATTTCTGCCGTCGCACTGTAGTTGGGCGGGCGGTGATCTGCGTCGCTCAGGCTCCCCTGACCAGCGTCCGGCCTGCTGTCCGGCCCGCTGTCCGGTCCGCTGTCCGGTCCGCCGTCCGCCGCCCAGCGGTGTGGCGCCCAGCGGCGTTGCACCCCGACGTCCGGCACCCCGACGTCCGGCGTCCAGCGGTGCGGTCCGCGCCGGGGCAGGGACCGCCCCCGTACCGCCACCGGGACCGTCCGGGCCAGGATCTTCAGGTCCAGTCCCAGCCAGTGTGCCTCCACATAGTGGAGATCGAGTACGGGCATCTCCTCCCACGGCAGCCCCGAGCGCCCGCCGATCTGCCACAGGCCGGTGATTCCGGGGCGTACGGCCTCTCTCGCGCGCTCCGTGCCCACGGCGGCAGCCGCTCTCGCGGGGGTCAGCGGGCGCGGGCCCACCAGGGACATCTCGCCTCGTACGACATTGATCAGCTGCGGCAGATGGTCGAGGAAGTGGTGGTGCAGCAGCCGCCCGACGCGGGTGCCCGGAGCCGTACGGAACGTCAGTATCGCGAACGGCCGGCCGTCCCGGCCCGCCCGGTCCCGGGAGACGAGCACCGGGCCCCGGGAGGTCGCGGCGACCGCCGCGGCGAGGGCGAGCAGCAGGGGGGTGAGCAGCGCCAGAAGGATCACGCTGCCGAGGAGATCCACGATTCGCTTCGCGGGCATGCGCGTACGTTCCTCATCTCGTCATCATCTGGTCACCCGTAACGCGGCATCCGTATCTCGTCATCCGTGATACGTCGGTCTCGGGTGGGTTTGTGTGGGTATCGACGGATGGGATGGTATCGGGGCATTTGGTAGATATCGCGGTCACCGCCCCGCACTCCGGCAGATGACGGGGGACTCGGGCGGGCGGCGGCGCTGCCCGGTGCGCCGCACGCGGGGGTGCGGGTGCAGGCTCCCGGTGGTGTCCCGGCAGGCGTGCGTGTGGGGTCCGATCGCCCCGGACAATCCCCGTGACGCTGCTCACGCCCCCGGGGTTGACCCCGTGGATGCCCAGGTCAGAGCCCGGGTGCGGATAAGTAGGAGATAAAAGTTGAGTGGGGTCGACTCAGCTCTGTTGACGCCGGGGGCGGGGTCATGCATCCTTGAGCCAGATCCACTCAAGTAGTCAGCTGGAGGAATTGACATGGCACGTGCGGTCGGCATCGACCTGGGCACGACTAACTCCGTCGTCAGCGTTCTGGAGGGCGGCGAGCCCACCGTCATCACCAACGCCGAGGGTGCCAGGACCACGCCGTCCGTCGTCGCCTTTGCGAAGAACGGTGAGGTGCTGGTCGGCGAGGTCGCCAAGCGCCAGGCGGTCACGAACGTCGACAGGACCATCCGGTCGGTCAAGCGCCATATGGGCACCGACTGGAAGATCGAGATCGACGGGAAGAACTTCAACCCGCAGCAGATGAGCGCCTTCATCCTGCAGAAGCTGAAGCGCGACGCGGAGTCCTACCTGGGCGAGAAGGTGGCCGACGCGGTCATCACCGTCCCGGCGTACTTCAACGACTCCGAGCGCCAGGCGACCAAGGAGGCCGGCGAGATCGCCGGTCTGAATGTGCTGCGGATCGTCAATGAGCCGACCGCCGCCGCCCTGGCGTACGGCCTGGACAAGGACGACCAGACCATCCTGGTCTTCGACCTCGGTGGCGGCACCTTCGACGTATCGCTGCTGGAGATCGGCGACGGCGTCGTCGAGGTGAAGGCGACCAACGGTGACAACCACCTCGGTGGTGACGACTGGGACCAGCGGGTCGTGGACTATCTGGTGAAGCAGTTCGCCAATGGTCACGGCGTGGACCTGGGCAAGGACAAGATGGCTCTCCAGCGTCTCCGCGAGGCCGCGGAGAAGGCGAAGATCGAGCTGTCGTCCTCCACCGAGACGACGATCAACCTTCCGTACATCACGGCGTCCGCCGAGGGCCCGCTGCACCTGGACGAGAAGCTGACCCGCGCCCAGTTCCAGCAGCTCACCGCGGATCTGCTGGAGCGCTGCAAGACCCCGTTCCACAACGTCATCAAGGACGCGAACATCCAGCTCTCCGAGATCGACCATGTCGTTCTCGTCGGCGGCTCCACCCGGATGCCCGCCGTCGCCGAACTGGTCAAGGGTCTGACCGAGGGCAAGGAAGCCAACAAGGGTGTGAACCCGGACGAGGTCGTCGCCATCGGCGCCTCGCTCCAGGCCGGTGTCCTCAAGGGTGAGGTCAAGGACGTCCTGCTCCTCGACGTGACCCCGCTGTCCCTCGGTATCGAGACCAAGGGCGGCATCATGACCAAGCTCATCGAGCGGAACACGACGATTCCGACGAAGCGCTCGGAGATCTTCACGACGGCCGAGGACAACCAGCCGTCCGTGCAGATCCAGGTCTACCAGGGCGAGCGCGAGATCGCCGCGTACAACAAGAAGCTCGGGATGTTCGAGCTGACCGGCCTGCCGCCCGCCCCGCGCGGGGTCCCGCAGATCGAGGTCTCCTTCGACATCGACGCCAACGGCATCATGCACGTGACCGCGAAGGACCTGGGCACGGGCAAGGAGCAGAAGATGACCGTCACCGGCGGCTCCTCGCTGCCGAAGGACGAGGTCGACCGGATGCGCCAGGAGGCCGAGCAGTACGCGGACGAGGACCACCGCCGCCGCGAGGCCGCCGAGACCCGTAACCAGGGCGAGCAGCTCGTCTACCAGACCGAGAAGTTCCTCAAGGACAACGAGGACAAGGTCCCGGGCGAGGTGAAGACCGAGGTCGAGACCGCCGTCGGCGAGCTGAAGGAGAAGCTCAAGGGCGAGGACTCCGCCGAGATCCGCACCGCCACCGAGAAGGTCGCGGCCGTCTCCCAGAAGCTGGGCCAGGCGATGTACGCCGACGCCCAGGCGCAGTCCGCCGCCGGTGACGCCCAGGGCGACGCCGGGGCCGCGGGCGCCGACGGGCAGCAGGCCAAGGCCGAGGACGATGTCGTGGACGCCGAGATCGTCGACGACGAGAAGGACACCAAGGGTGGTGCCGCGTGACGGAGGAGACTCCGGGATTCGATGAGAAGCCCGACGTCCCCTCCGGCGCCACTCCCGACGACGCCGCAGAGTCGGCCGGGTCCGCCGAGTCCCCTGAGAAGAAGGACCAGGCGGCCCCGGCAGGGGACGCAGCAAAGATCACCGGTCTGACGGCAGAGCTGGACCAGGTCCGTACGGCGCTCAGCGAGCGCACGGCCGACCTCCAGCGCCTCCAGGCCGAATACCAGAACTACCGCCGCCGCGTGGAGCGCGACAGGATCACGGTCAAGGAGATCGCCACGGCGTCCCTGCTGTCCGAGCTGCTGCCCGTGCTCGACGACATCGGCCGCGCCCGTGACCACGGGGAACTGGTCGGCGGCTTCAAGTCGGTCGCCGAGTCGCTGGAGACCGCCGTCGCCAAGATGGGCCTTCAGCAGTTCGGCAAGGAGGGCGAGCCCTTCGACCCGACGATCCATGAGGCCCTGATGCACAGTTACGCCCCGGATGTCACCGAGACCACATGCGTCGCGGTGCTCCAGCCGGGGTATCGCATCGGCGAGCGGACCATCAGGCCCGCCCGGGTCGCGGTGGCCGAGCCCCAGCCGGGCGCGGCCCCGGCGGGCGGCCAGACCGGATCGGGGGGCTCCGAGCCCGCCGCCGGAGAGCAGGACCGGAAGGGCCAGAAGGGCGAGAAGGCGCAAGACGAGGAGAGCGGTGGCCCGGACGAGGGCTGACGCAGGGATCGTCCGGAAGGAGGGACGTCGATGAGCACGAAGGACTTCGTCGAGAAGGACTACTACAAGGTTCTCGGCGTCCCCAAGGACGCCACCGAGGCCGAGATCAAGAAGGCGTACCGCAAGCTCGCCCGCGAGTTCCACCCGGACGCCAACAAGGGCGACGCCAAGGCCGAGGAGCGCTTCAAGGAGATCTCCGAGGCCAATGACATCCTCGGTGACCCCAAGCGGCGCAAGGAGTACGACGAGGCGCGGGCCCTCTTCGGCAACGGCGGGTTCCGGCCGGGACCCGGCGCCGGCGGCTCGTTCAACTTCGACCTGGGCGACCTCTTCGGAGG
>NZ_JBSGUP010000463.1:0-6558 GCF_053607985.1 Streptomyces sp. NPDC055078 | reverse complement strand
GCCCCTCTTCCCCCCTTCTTCCCCCGCTTCCCCTCTTCGGCCGGCAAGGCCGTCGGGCCGTGCCTTGGAGGATGTCGTGTATCTCACCCAGTCATTGCACCGGGCGCTCCAGCAGTATCCCGACCGGCCCATGACCATCTGCGGCGACCGGGTCCGCACCACCCGTGAAGTGGTCGACCGGGTGTCCCGGCTGGCCGCCGTCTTCCGGGGCCTCGGGGTGCGGGTGGGCGACCGGGTGGGCCTGCTGGCACTGAACTCCGACTACCACCAGGAGTTCTTCTTCGCCGGCTGGTGGATGGGCGCCGTCGCGCATCCGCTCAACACCCGCTGGGCGCCGGCCGAGATCGCGTACGCGCTGACCGACTCGGGCACCGAGGTGCTGCTGGTCGACGACACCTTCGCGGCTCTCGGCCCGGAGCTGCGCGAGCGCGCCCCCGGCCTGCGTACCCTCGTCTACTGCGGGACCGGAAAGACTCCCGAGGACATGCTGGACTACGAGGAGCTGATCACCGGCTCCGAGCCGGTGCCGGACATCCGCCACGGCGGCGACACCGTGGCGTTCCTGCTCTACACCGGCGGCACCACCGGCACCCCCAAGGGTGTGATGGTCACCGACCGCGCCCTGCAGACCACCATGATGAGTTCCCTCATCCTGACCCAGGCGGCGATCCCCGACGGGGTGAACATGCTGACGGCGCCGCTCTTCCACATCGGCGCCCTCACCGGCTGGTACGCACAGAACCTGGTCGGCGGCACCCTGGTCTTCCTGCCGAACTTCACGCCGGAAGGTGTCCTGGAGACCATCCGGAGACACCGCGTGACCACGACCACCTTCGTGCCGGTGATGGTCCAGATGGTCTGCAACCACCCGGACTTCGCCTCGTACGACACCAGCAGTCTGCGGCGGATCACCTACGGTGGCGCGGGCAGTCCCGAGAGTCTGCTCCGGCTGGCCATGAAGTCCTTCCCCCAGGCCCGCTTCACCCAGGGCTACGGGATGACCGAGACCAGCGTGCTGACCGTCCTCACCCACGAGGACCATGTGGCGGGCGGACAGCGGCTGCGGTCGGCCGGCCGGGCCACACCCGCCATCGAGCTCGCGGTGGTGGGCCCGGACGGGGCACGGGTGCCCACGGGCGAGGTGGGCGAGATCGTGACCCGCGGCGACCATCTGATGGCCGGGTACTGGGGCAAGCCGGAGCTGACCGCGCAGACCGTCCGGGACGGCTGGATGCACACCGGCGACGGCGGCTATCTGGACGAGGACGGCTACCTCTATATCGTCGACCGCCTCAAAGACATGATCATCACCGGTGGGGAGAACGTCTACTCCGCCGAGGTGGAGAACGCGGTGGCCGCCCACCCCGCCGTGGCCTCGTGCGCCGTGATCGGCGTGCCCGACGACCACTGGGGCGAACGGGTGCACGCCGTGATCGTCCTCAAGCCGGGGCAGACGGCCACGGAAGACGAGATCCGCGCGCACGCCAAGACCCTGATCGCCGGATACAAGGCCCCGCGCTCGGTCGAGTTCATCGACTCGATGCCCCTCTCCCCCGCCGGAAAGATCCTCAAGCGGGAACTGCGGGCCGCTCGCACCGACGGCTGAGCCCCCGCGCCGAGGCTGAGCACCGCACGACGGCTGACCACCCGCCCTCAGCAGAAACGAGAAACATCCCCATGAAGCGCACCGTCTACAGCAAGGACCACGACGCCTTCCGGATGATGATCCGGGAGTTCATCGCCAAGGAGGTCGTGCCCCACTACGAGGAGTGGGAGGCCCAGGGCACCGTCCCGCGCGAGCTGTTCCGCAGGCTCGGAGCGCTGGGCGTGACCGGGTTCGGCATCCCGGAGGAGTACGGCGGCCCGGGTGAGGTCGGCTACAAGTACCAGGCGATCATCACCGAGGAGAGCGCCCGCGCCGCGGTCATGCTCGGCCACTACGGCCTGAGCACCGGCATGGTCCTGCCGTATCTGCTGACGCTGGCCACCGAGGACCAGAAGCAGCGCTGGTTCCCGGGCTTCGTCAGCGGCGACATCATGATCTGTATCGCGATGACCGAGCCGGGCACCGGCTCCGACCTCGCGGGCATCCGCACCTCGGCCAAGCTGTCGCAGGACGGTACCCACTATCTCCTCAACGGCGCCAAGACCTTCATCTCCGGCGCCCGCAACTCCGAACTGTGCGTCGTGGTCGCCCGCACCTCGCCGGCCCCCGCGGAGGACCGGCGCGGCGGACTGAGCCTGCTGGTGGTGCCGACCGACAGCGAGGGCTTCGCCTACGGCCGCAAACTGGACAAGATCGGCCTGAGGTCCAGCGACACCAACGAGCTGTCCTTCACCGACATCAGGGTGCCGGTGGAGAACCTGCTCGGCGAGGAGGGCAAGGGCTTCTCCTACCTGGGCCGGAACCTGCCCCGCGAGCGCATCTCGGTCGGGGTCGACGCCACCGCGCGGGCCGCCGCGGCGATCGAGTTCGCCAAGGCGTACGTCAAGGAGCGCAACGTCTTCGGCAAGCCGGTCGCCTCGTTCCAGAACACCAAGTTCGTGCTCGCCGAGTGCGCCACCGAGGTGGAGGCGGCACAGGCCCTGGTCGACAAGGGCATGGAGCTGGAGGAGACCGGGGAGCTGACCCCCGCCGACGCCGCGAAGATCAAGCTGTTCACGACCGAGGTGTGCGGCCGGGTCATCGACAAGTGTCTCCAGTTGCACGGCGGTTACGGCTACATGCTGGAGTACCCGATCGCGCGGCTGTACGCCGATGTCCGTGTCAACCGCATCTACGGCGGATCCAGCGAGGTGATGAAGACCATCATCGCCAAGGACCTCGGTCTGTAGGACGGGATCCGCGCCGATCGGGTGCCCATCGGATGCCGATCGGCCCGGCCGGGACGGACCCGGCGCGCACAGCCCCGCAGCGGCGGCACCGGAAGGAAGACGGCATCGCGATGAAGGTCTACCAGCAGCTCGCGTCCGCCCTGCTCGAACACGGTGTCGACACCGTGTTCGGGTTGATGGGCGACGCCAACATGCTCTACCTCTGCGACTACAGGGAACGCGGTGGCCGCTTCGTTCCGGTGACCCACGAAGGCGGCGCGGTGGGCATGTCGGACGGCTGGTCGCGGGCGACCGGGCGGGTGGGCGTGGCGTCGGTCACCCATGGACCGGCCGTGTCCAACACCGTCACCTCGCTGATCGAGGCCGTGCGGAGCCGCAGCCGGGTCCTGCTGCTCACCGGCGACACCCCGGCGGAACCGACCCACTTCCAGCGGCTCGACCTGGCCGCGGTGGCCGCCATGGCGGGCGCGGGGTACGAGAAGGTCCACCAGCCGGCCGGCCTGGTCCGCGCCCTCAACCGGGCCCTGCGGCGCGTGGTGTCCGAGGACCGTCCCGTTCTGCTCGACCTGCCGATCGGCCTGGTCCGCAAGGACGCGGGCGCGCAGCAGCCCGTTGCCCGTCCGCTCGCGCGGGCCGTGGGCCTGCCCGCCGAGGAGGAACTGGACGGCGCGCTCGGGCTGATCGCCGGCGCCGGCCGGCCGGTGGTGCTCGCCGGCCGCGGCGCGGTGGCCGCGGACGCCCGTGACGAGCTGATCGCGCTCGCCGACCAACTGGCCGCGCCGCTGGCCACCACCCTGCTCGCCAAGGACTGGTTCCACGGCCACCCGAGCGACCTCGGCGTCTTCGGCAACCTCTCGCACAGTGTGGCGACGGCCGCCATCGGCGAGGCCGACTGTGTCATCGCCTTCGGCGCGAGCCTCAACTCCCACACGAGCTTCCACGGTGAGCTTCTGGGGGACAAGAAGGTCGTCCAGGTGGACAGCGATCCGGGCGCGTTCGGCTGGTTCACCCCGGTCGACGAGGCTGTTTCCGGTGATGCCAGGGCGGTGGCGGCGGCCATGGGCGAAACGCTGCGGGCGGCCGGCCACTCCCCGGCCAGGGGCCGGCTGGAGAAGATCCGGCAACGACTCAGCGAGCACCGGCTCACCGACGACTTCCGGGACCGGACGGGCACGGACACCGTGGACGTACGGACCGCGGCGGTCCGCCTCGACGAGATCCTTCCCGCCAGACGCGTCCTGGTCAGCGACATCGGCCGGTTCGCGGTCGGGGTGTGGCCCGCCGTCCGGGTGGCCGACCCCCGGGACTTCGTCTGCATGGGCGGCTTCGGCTCGATCGGCCTGGGGCTGGGCGGCGCCATCGGCGCGGCCGTCGCACGCCCCGGCGACCTCACGGTTCTCGTGGTCGGCGACGGCGGCTTCATGATGAACATGGCCGAGTTCACCACCGCCGTACGGGAGCGGCTGCCCCTGCTGGTGGTGGTCCTCAACGACGGCGCGTACGGTGCCGAGCACTTCAAGCTCGTCCACTTCGGCGTCAACCCGGACCACTCGCTCAACGCCTGGCCCGAGCTGGTCCCGATGGCCGAGGCCATGGGCGCGCGCGGCATGACCGTTCGCCGCCTGGCGGACCTCGACGCCCTCCGGGACATCGCCCGGGACCTCGACGGACCGTTCCTGGTGGACGTCAGACTCGATCCGCACGTCAACATCGTGGCCTGAGCCCGCACAGGGGCCCCGACGACGCCGTGGGCCCGGTGGGCCCGCCGATGCGGGTCGGGCAAACGCTCCTGTCCGGTTCGCACATGCCGGAACCGCTCACGCCGCTTCATGCGGTCGAGCGAGCGGCCCCGCAAGGCCGGGACCGTTACGAGGATTCACTTACGCAGCCTCAGTGCCCTGTCCCAACCGCGTACCCCGCCCCGAATGAGCTGATTCCGCGACCGAAACAGGGCCTCCCGCATGCCGCACTCGCCTGGCCGCCTCCCGTGGGCGCGCGATCGACAGATCGAGCTCGCGATGTCCGAGTTGGACATGACGCACTAACAGGGATTAACTCTAAGCGTCCGGGCGGCGGCCACCGCCGACGCGTGAAAGGTTGTCGAGCGTGTACGGAAGCAAGTCGTCCGAGAGCGGCGAGAGCCCCCGCGCCGAACGCCCCGGGACCGCCCCCACCGGTCTGGCCGGCTTCCTGAGCCTGGAACGTCTGGAACGCGACCTGTTCCGGGGGTGGTGCCATGACGGCGCCCCGCTGCGGGCCTTCGGCGGGCAGGTCGCGGCCCAAGCCCTGACGGCAGCCGGACACACCGTGGAGTGCGAGCGGCCGGTGCACTCCCTGCACGGGTACTTCCTCCGGCCCGGGGACACCCGGCGCCCCGTCGTCTACAGCGTCGAGCGGCTGCGCGACGGCCACAGCTACACGGCTCGCCGGGTCACCGCGGTTCAGGACGGCAAGGCGATCTTCACGCTCTCGGCGTCGTTCAAGCTGCCCGAGGACGAGCCGGACCGCTATCTGGCCATGCCGGACGTGCCCCAGCCCCAGGACCTGCCCGACGCCTACCAGTACTGGGCCGAGAGCAAACCCGACGAACACCGGGAGGCCGCCTACGCACAGGTCATGTCGATGCGCGTGGTCCCGCCGTCCGCGACCGGCCGAGCCGGCGGGGGCGGCCGTGGCCAGACCGAGCAGTACGTGTGGTTCCGGGCGGTCGAAACGCTGCTCGACGACCCGCTGCTGCACGTCTGCGCGCTCGCCTACTGCTCCGACCTGAGCCTCGCCCCGACCTCGGCACTGGACCAGGAGGCGCTCTATCCCTTCCGCGAGGGGCCCTCCCAGCTGGCCATGGCCTCTCTCGACCACGCCATGTGGTTCCACCGTCCCTTCCGTGCCGACGACTGGCTCCTCTTCGCCCAGCGCAGCCCCTCCGCCGGCGACGGGCGGGGCTTCAACCTGGGCGACTTCTGGACCCGCGACGGCACCCTGGTCGCCTCCGTCGTCCAGGAGGCGGTGCTCCGCCAGCGCGCTCCCCTCCGGCCGTCCACCGCGGCCAGAAAAGAATCCGCGCCGCCGGCACCTCGCCGACGGCGCGCATGAGGTCGACGCTGCGGTGAAGGTCGCCTCCCTAGCGCAGGGCGATCAGCCCTGCGTCCGTCGGTCTGAAGCCGCACGCGTCGAAGTAGAAGGGACGCAGATGGTCGTCAAAGTCGACGTGGAGCCATTCGCAGTCCGCTGCACGGGCGCCTTGCGCCGCGGTCGTCACGAGCCCGGTCCCGACACCGGTCCTGCGCATGTCCTGAGCGACCATCGTGTCGAGAACGAAGGCATGGACGCCACCGTCCCAGGCGACGTTGACAAACCCTACGAACCTGCCGTCTTCTCGGGCACAGACCCAGCCGAGGCTGTGACGGTGCACCTGTGTCTGCCAATCGATGGACATCTGGGTATGACCGAACGCCTCCGCGTGGAGCGCGTTGACGGCAGCGTTGTCGAAGTCGCCGCGCCACTCGTACGTGATCGTCATGGGCCGCATCGTAGGTCGAGAGACACCCGGCCCAACGCTCTTTAGTGGTCCCCAACTGGTCCCCACGACATACGGAAAGGCGGTACCGGATTTCTCCGATACCGCCTGCGACCTGCGAAAACGCTGGTCGGGACGACAGGATTTGAACCTGCGACCCCTTGACCCCCAGTCAAGTGCGCTACCAAGCTGCGCCACGTCCCGAT
>NZ_JBSGUP010000462.1:0-6604 GCF_053607985.1 Streptomyces sp. NPDC055078 | reverse complement strand
GGACGGCGCTCCGGTCCGGGATGGTCGCCGGAGCCCGGAGCCCGGAGCCCGGAGCCCGGAGCCCGGAGCCCGGAGCCCGGAGCCCGGAGCCGGAAGCCGGAAGCCGGAAGCCGGAAGCCGGAACGCCGTGATGCCCCTGCGGGTGCGGGCGGGCATGGGCCGCGGGACCGTGTGGCGGGCGTTGTCAGACCCCTGCCTCACAATGGGAGTCCCCAGCACAAGAGGCAGGTGACGGCAGATGGCCGTATGGGACGACCTCGTCGGTCAGGAGCGGGTTCGGGAGCAGTTGGCCGCCGCCGCCCGGGATGCCGACGCCCTGGTCACCGCCGTCGAGCAGGGCACATCGCCGCCCGATGCGTCGAAGATGACACACGCCTGGCTGTTCACGGGCCCGCCCGGCGGGGGCCGGCTCACCGCGGCCCGCTCCTTCGCCGCCGCGCTCCAGTGCGTCAGCCCCGACCGCGCCCTCGGCGGCGTCCCGGGCTGCGGCTTCTGCGACGGCTGCCACACCGCCCTCATCGGTACGCACGCGGACGTCAGCTGGATCGCCGCCGTGGGAGGCCAGATCCGCGTCGGCGACATGCGGGACACGGTCCGCAAGTCGTTCACCTCGCCCGCGAACGGCCGCTGGCAGGTGATCCTCGTGGAGGAAGCCGAGCGGTTGAACGAAAGATCGGCGAACGCTGTCCTGAAGGCCGTCGAGGAGCCGTCCCCGCGCACGGTCTGGCTGCTCTGCGCCTCCTCCCTCGAAGATGTGCTGCCCACGATCCGCTCCCGCTGCCGCCATCTGACGCTGCGTACGCCACCCGTCGCGGCCGTCGCCGACCTTCTCGTACGCCGTGACGGCATTGAGCCGGAGGTCGCCGGGGCCGTCGCCCGGGCCACCCAGGGAAACATCGACCGCGCCCGCCGCCTCGCCACGGACGTACGGGCCCGTGAGCGCCGGGCCACCGTGCTCAAGCTGCCCCTGCGGGTCGATGACATCGGCGGCTGTCTCAAGGCCGCGCAGGAGCTGATCGACGCCGCGTCCCAGGACGCCCAGCAGATGGCCGAGGAGATCGACGGCAAGGAGACGGAGGAGCTGAAGGCCGCCCTCGGCGCCGCCCAGGGCGGGCGGATGCCCCGGGGCACGGCCGGGGTGATGAAGGAGTTGGAGGACGACCAGAAGCGCCGCAGGACGCGTACGCAGAGGGACAGCCTGGATCTGGCGCTCAGTGATCTGACCGGGTTCTACCGCGATGTGCTCGCCCTCCAGCTCGGCACCGAGACCGCGATCGCCAACGCGGATGTACGGGACGCCCTCGACCGCGTCTCCCGCGCGTCCACGCCCGAGCGCACCCTGCGCCGGATAGAAGCGGTCCTCGCCTGCCGGGAAGCGCTGGAGACGAATGTGGCACCGTTGCTGGCCGTCGAGGCGATGACGATGGCGCTGCGGGCGGGGTGACAGCGGGCGCGGTCCCGGACCTCCCGGACCTCCCGGAGCGGCACCCCATGCCGGGACGGGCGCCCTCCGGACCTCCCGGAGCGGCACCCCATGCCGGGACGGGCGCCCTCCGGACCTCCGCGGCCGGACCCCCGCGCTCCCCGGCCGGTCACCTCCCGGGCCTCCCCGGCCAGGCGTCCCGGACCACGGCGGGTCGGGCACCCATGCCGGGACGGGCACCGGACGGGCACCCCACCCCGGGACGGAGACGGGCAGCACCCCGGGGGCATTCGCCCGGGTTCACCCGTGCGAGTGCGGATAGGCGTCATTCCGCCCGGTCGCCTACGCTCCGGGAATGGACCCAAGGCGCATGTTCCGCAGTTCCGTCCTCGCGGTGGCGGCAGCGTGCCTGCTGGTCTCCGGCTGTACCGGAGGAAGCTCGTCGACCGGTGCCGCGCCCGCGTCCCCCTCGGGCGGTTCCGGCGTGGGCGGCGGATCGGCGCCCGCGCCCGAACTGGAGCCGTACTACGGGCAGAAGTTGTCCTGGCGGGAGTGCGGGGTCCCCGAGTTCCAGTGCGCGACGATGAAGGCGCCGCTGGACTACGACAAGCCCGAGGGGGAGTCCATCGAACTGGCGGTCGCCCGGACGAAGGCCACCGGCCCGGGGAAGCGGCTCGGTTCGCTGCTGGTCAACCCCGGCGGCCCCGGGGGTTCGGCGGTCGGCTATCTCCAGTCGTACGCGGGCCTCGGCTACCCCGCCCCGGTCCGCGCCCGGTACGACATGGTCGCCGTCGACCCCCGGGGCGTCGCCCGCAGCGAGCCCGTCGAATGCCTCACCGGCAAGGAGATGGACGCGTACACCCAGGTCGACCAGACCCCCGACGACCCCGCCGAGACCACCCGGCTGACGGCCGCGTTCAAGAGCTTCGCGGAGGGCTGCGAGAAGCGTTCCGGCGCGGTTCTGCCGTATGTCTCCACCGTCGACGCGGCCCGTGACATGGATGTGCTGCGCGCGGTGCTCGGCGACGCGAAACTGACGTACACGGGCGCTTCGTACGGCACCTTCCTCGGTGCGACGTACGCCGAGCTGTTCCCCGCCCGCACCGGCCGGCTCGTCCTCGACGGGGCGCTGGACCCCTCCCCGCCCGCCCTCGCGGTGAACCGCGACCAGACCGCCGGGTTCGAAACCGCGTTCCAGTCGTTCGCCGCCGACTGTGTCGACCAGAGCGACTGCCCGCTCGGCACGACCTCCCCGGCGGACGCCTCCAACCGGCTCAAGGCGTTCTTCGCCGAACTCGACGCCCGGCCGGTCCCGACCGGTGAGAGCCGTCCGCTGGGCGAGTCCCTGGCGACGACCGGGGTGCTCAGCGCGATGTACGACGAGGGCGCATGGCCGCAGCTGCGCGAGGCCCTGACCAGCGCCATGAACGGCGACGGGGCCCCGCTCCTCGCCCTGGCCGACAGCTACTACGAGCGCGAGGGCGACGGCTCGTACAGCAATCTGATGTACGCCAACGCGGCGGTGAACTGCCTGGACCTGCCGCCCGCCTTCACCGGCCCGAAGGCGGTGGAGTCCGCCCTCCCCGACTTCGAGAAGGCATCGCCGGTGTTCGGCCGCAACTTCGCCTGGGCCGCGCTGAACTGCGCGTACTGGCCGACGCCCGCCACCGGCAAGCCGCACCCCATCGAGGCGAAGGGAGCGCCGCCGATCCTGGTGGTGGGCACCACCCGGGACCCGGCGACCCCGTACAAGTGGGCGCGGGGGCTGGCCGGCCAACTCGCGTCGGGGACACTGCTGACCTACGAAGGCGATGGTCACACGGCGTACGGGCGGGGCAGCGACTGCGTCGACACCGCGATCAACGCCTACCTTCTGGAAGGCAAGGTTCCGCCGAAGGACACCCGCTGCCGCTGACCGTCAGTGTCCGGCGGTGGCCCGGAAGTCGCGCGGTACCAGCCACACCACCAGCAGCGTCACGGTGCCGACGATCCCCACCGAGACATACGCCGTCGTCGTCAGCGCACCGTCGAACGCGGCCCGCGCCGCGTCCAGCACCCCGCCGCCTTCGGTCCGCGCCAGTTCGTACGCCCCGCCGATCGACTCGCGCGCCTGTGCCGGCCGCCCGGCCATCCGGCCCGCGTACGCCGCGCCATGAATCGCCCCGAGGAAGGCGACCCCGAGCCCGACCCCCAGCTCATAACTGGTCTCGGAGACGGCCCCGGCCTGCCCGGCGCGTTCGGCGGGGACAGCGGATACCAGCACCGCCGCTGCCGTGGTGATCGCCAGTCCGTCGCCGAGCCCGAGCAGGACGAGGACGACGGCGACATAGCCGTATGCCGTGGGCTCCGGCGACAGCGCGAGCACCAGAAACCCGATCACGATCCCGCCAAGACCCAGCGCCATCAGGGCCCTGACACCGATCCGGTGCATCAGCGACGGTGCGAGCAGTGCTCCCACGAGCGTCGCGATCGCCGCCGGCAGGGTGCGCAGGCCCGCCTCGGAGGGGGAGTATCCATGGACGTACTGGAGCCACAGCGACATCAGGAACAGCGCGGCCCCGATCGCCAGCATCGCCATCAGCGTCGCCAGCGCGGCGGCGGTGAACGCGCGGTTCCGGAACAGCCGCACATCGAGCAGCGGATCGCGCAGCGTCAGCTGTCTGCGCGCGAACAGCACCAGCACGAGCACCCCGCCCGCCAGCACCACGACATCCACGGCGGTGGGGCTGCCCTTGGCGACATGCTTGATCCCCCAGGCCAGTGCCACGATGCCGACGACCGACATACCCGCGCCGGCGAGGTCGAGCCGGTCGTGCCCGGCGTCCTTGAACTCCGGCAGCAGCCACGCCCCGGCAACCACGGTCACCACCACGATCGGCACATTCACCCAGAACGCGGCGGCCCACCCGTACTCCTCCACCAGCACCCCGCCCACCAGCGGCCCCACCGCCGCCCCCGCTCCGGCCACGGCGGCCCAGATCCCGATGGCGAGCGCCCGCTCATGGGCGTCCGTGAAGATGTTCCGGATGAGCGACAGCGTCGACGGCATCACCATCGCCCCACCGATCCCCAGCAGCACCCGCCCGGCGATCAGCTGCCAGGTGCTCTCCGCGGTCGCCGCGACGACCGATGCCACCCCGAAGATCACGAAACCGCTGATGAAGAGCAGCTTCCGCCCGTAGCGATCGCCGATCGCACCGGTGGTGACCAGAAGACCGCCGAGGACCAGTCCATAGATATCGATGATCCACAGCTGTTCGAGCGCGTCCGGCCGCAGATCGTCGATGAGTGACGGCAGCGCGACATTGAGAATCGTCGCATCCATGGCCACCAGCAGCAGACTCGCACACAACACCGCGAGCATCCCCCAGCGCCCGGTACCCGGCCCGCCCTCCGTGGCGTGGCCTGTGGGATTCACGGCTCTGGCCACGGGACATCTCATCCCTTCAGGTATTAAACATGCTCATCATCCCCGATTGATCATTTATCGCCCATAATGTCGCCCCCCGCCATCCGTTGCGCAAGTCGAGCCCCCGCTGGTCGGCGGCCCCGGGGTGGTGCGGGGCACCCGGAACAACCCTGTAGACTTGGCGCCGCTGCTGATGGGAACGTGTTCTTTCCGGAACAGGTGTAGTCGCAGCTCGCCGCCTTAGCTCAGTTGGCCAGAGCAACGCACTCGTAATGCGTAGGTCTCGGGTTCGAATCCCGAAGGCGGCTCCACTGATGCCCAGCTCAGACAGTCTCTGAGCTGGGCTTTTCCGTTCAGCGGATGCGTCGGCGACGTCGTGCGCGTGCCGCGCGGCGGTCGCCGGTCTCAGTTCTGGTCTCAGTTGGGGGTTCGGGGGCGGGCATGAAGGTGTCTCCCATGCGTTGCATGGCGTCCTTGGTGAGGGTGGAGCGTCCCTTGACGTACCGCCGGGTCTGGCTGATCTGGGTGTGGCGCAGGATCTCCATGATGGTGGGCATGTCCACCCCCAGTTCGTTCAGGATGGTTCCGGCGGTGTGCCGACTCCCGTCGTAGAGGCGGCGGTCGCTGATCCCCGCCTCTTCAAGGAGTTCCTTGAACTCCTCCCAGTCGGCCCGTGGGTCGAGCGGCCGGCCGTCCGGCCGCGCGAACACCGCGTCGTGGTCCTCCCACAGGTCGCCCGCGGCGGTCCGGTCGTCGTCCTGCCGCGCCTTGTGCTCTTGGAGGTAGGGGATGAAGGGCGGGGGGATGGGTACGGGGTTGCGGCTCTTCTTGGTCTTGGGGCGGGTGAAGACGAGTCCGCCCTCTTTGCGGTCCGGGCACGTGCTGGCGTGCCGGGTGCAGCCTGTCGGACAGGGCTTGGGGCAGCCTCGCTTGTACGCCTTGTGCGTGGCGCAGTCCGCCGGGCAGGGGGTGAAGCGGTGCAGACGCGCGCCGCAGGCGTGCGGGTCGGTGCAGCCGTGCCGCCAGGTGAGCCGCTGGAGCTGCCATTGGGGGTGGAACAACTCGTTCTCCAGGTCGACGTACTTCCAGCGCAGTCCCAGGGTTTCCCCCTGCCGGAAGCCCATGCCAACACCGACGATCCAGCGCATGAAGGTGGGCCGGTCGGTGGCGGCTTTGAGGAACGCCTTGGCCTGGTCGGTGGTGAAGGGGTTCGCTTCGGTCTCGTCAACGGATGGCGGGTCTACGAGGGTGGCGACGTTCTCCACGATGATGCGGCGGCGGTGCGCGATCTTCAGGGCTCTGGAGAGGATGCGGTGCACTTTCAGCACGTGGGAGGGCGCGTGTCCCTCGTTGAGCATGACGCGGTACATGCGTTCCAGATGCTCGGGCTGGAGCTTGTCAAGCCGGTGCTGGCCGACGCCGGGGATGATGTCGTTGCGGGTCTTGGACCAGTAGTCATCCAGGGACCGGGGCTTGAGCTTGAGGCTCGCGATGTCGGTGAGGTAGGTCTCCATCCACGTCGCGACGGTGGGGACGCGCCCGGCTTTGGGAGCGCGCTTCTCGTCCCGGAGCTTCTCCAGTGCTTTGACCTTGCGGCGCACTTCGGGCTCAGTCCTGGCACGGCGGTGACGCCGGTCGGGGCTGCCGTCGTTCTTGACGCCCATGGTGACGCGGCCGTGCCACCAGCCGTCAGTGCCGAGGTAGACCGACGATTCGTTGTTCGGGTTGCGGGTGCCCATGTGTTCCTCCATGCGAGAAGCGGCCCCGGACCG
>NZ_JBSGUP010000461.1:0-6608 GCF_053607985.1 Streptomyces sp. NPDC055078 | reverse complement strand
GCTGCGGTCTCCACCCGCCCCGCCGCTGCGGGCTTACGTGTGAGTTTCATGTGAGTTCGCGCCTCGAAGGCCGCTGACTATCTGATCGGCGCAGGTCACAGGCTTGACGCTGTCAGGCAGCGTTCATGTTCACCCATACGCTCCCACGTCCGCGGACGACAGTGGAGTGGTGCTCGCGGCCATCGCGCGCACCACTGCCACCCATCGGACCGTGGAGACTCGATGATCGAAGTACGTGGACTGACCAAGCGCTACGGCGAGGTCCTCGCCGTGGACGATCTGACCTTCGCCATCAGCCCGGGAGAGGTGACCGGCTTCCTCGGGCCCAACGGCGCGGGCAAGTCGACGACCCTCCGGATGATCCTGGGTCTGGATGCCGCCAGTGCCGGCACCGCGACCGTGGGCGGCAGGCCGTACACCGCCCAGCCCGCTCCGCTCAGGGAGGTCGGGGCACTTCTGGACCCGGGCGCGGTGCTGCCCAGCCGTACCGCCTACCACCACTTGCTGGCCCTTGCGGCGGGCAACGGGATCCCGCGCGGCCGTGTGGACGAGGTGCTGGCCGAGGTCGGCCTGGAGAAGGTGGCCCGGCGCCGGGCGGGAACCTTCTCCCTCGGTATGCGCCAGCGCCTGGGGATCGCCGCCGCGCTGCTGGGCGAGCCGTCGGTCCTGGTCTTCGATGAGCCCCTGAACGGTCTCGACCCCGAGGGCATCGTGTGGATCCGCTCGCTGATGCGCAGGATGGCCGCCGAAGGACGGGCCGTGCTGATGTCCAGCCATCTGATGAGTGAGATGGAACTGACCGCGGATCACCTCATCGTCATCGGCCGCGGCAAGCTGATCGCCGACACCACGATGAACGACTTCATCGACGCGCATTCCGAGCGGGAGGTCCTCGTGCGCACCCCGCAGACCGAGGCGCTCCGGCCCTTGCTCGGGGGCGCGGCCGGCGTGCGCACCGAAGGCAGGGACGCGCTCGTGGTCACCGGCCTGGAAGCAGCCGAGATCGGAGCCCTCGCCGCGGCGGGCCAAGTGGAGCTGCACGAACTGTCCCCGCGTCAGGTCTCCCTGGAGAAGGCGTTCATGGACCTGACCCGCGATGCGGTGGAGTACCGGACCGAGAAGGAGACGAACCGATGAGCCACACCACTGCGCGCCCCGAATCGAAGCCGGCGACGGTGAAGCTGCCTTTCCGCGCCCGTGGTCGGCGTCCCGCTTCGCAGGGCGCACGGCCCCGCGGGGCGACCTTCCGGCACAGCCTGCACGCCGAGTGGATCAAGATTCGGACGATGCGGTCGACACTGTTCGTGATTCTGGGCGCGCTCGCGTTCAGTGTGGGGCTCGCCGCGTTGAACGGTTCGTCCGCGGGCGGCGAGTACGCAGGTCTGTCGCCTGCTGACCAGGCCGCCTTCGATCCGCTGGCGACCAGTCTGCGGGGTTACCTGGTGGCGCAGATCGCGTTCGGCCTGCTGGGTGGCCTGGTGATGACCTCGGAGTACGGGGCGCGCACGATCGTGCCGACGCTCACGTCCGTGCCGCACCGGGCGCGGGTCCTGGGGTCGAAGGCCGTGGTGCTGGTGGGGGTGACCCTCCCGGTGGGGGTTGTGGTGTCGCTTTGCGGGTTCCTCATCGGGCAGGCGTCGCTGTCCGGGGCGGGCGCTCCGCACCTGGCGCTGTCCGACGGTGTGGCACTGCGCGGCGTCTTCGGTGGTGGCGTATATCTGGCACTGGCCGCTCTCTTCGGACTGGCTGTGGGCGCGGTGATCCGGTCCACGACGGCCACGGTGACGACGCTGTTCGGTGTGATGCTCATCGTCCAGGCGTTCGCGCCCGCGCTGCCCGGAGGGGTCGGCGACTGGGTGTCGAAGTACTGGCCGCCCATGGCCGGTGGGCAGATCATCACTGCTGTCCGTGATCCGGAGCTGCTTGGCCCCTGGGCCGGGCTCGGCGTCATGGCCGGGTGTGTGGCCGCGCTGCTGGCGGCGGCGTTCGTCGTGTTCCGCAAGCGCGATGCCTGACACGACAGGGACACTGGACGTGCGGACGATCAACGGTTGGGGACAGCTGCCATGACGACGAGACAACGCCTGCTCCTCGTGGAGGATGAGCCGACGCTGCGCGAGCTGCTGTCAGCGAGCCTGCGGCTGGCCGGCTTCCACGTGGTCCCGGCCGAGACCGGCGCCCAGGCGCTGGACGCGGTACGCGACGAGCACCCGGACCTGATCGTGCTGGACGTGATGCTGCCCGACACCGACGGCTTCGAGGTCGCCCGCCGCCTGCGCGAGCGGCCGAGCCCGGGCGACAGGCATCCGCCGATCCTCTTTCTCACCGCACGGGATGCGGCTGAGGACCGGATCAGTGGACTGCGGGCGGGCGGGGACGACTACGTCACCAAACCGTTCAACCTGGAGGAGCTGATCCTGCGGATCCAGGCGGTGCTGCGCCGCACCAACGGCCGCCAGTCCGAGGACCGCCTCACGGTGGGCGACCTGGAACTGGACGTCGCCAGCCACCAGGCCACCCGAGGGGGCGTGCCGGTGCCCCTGTCCCCGACCGAGTTCAATCTGCTGCGTGTACTGATCGAGAACGCCGGACAGGTGCTGTCCAGAACACAACTGCTGGAGGAGGTCTGGCACTACGATTTCGGAGGCGACGACTCCATCGTGGCCTCCTACATCAGCTACCTCCGCCGAAAGATCGACACCGGACAGGTCAAGCTGATCCACACCGTGCGCGGCACCGGCTACGTCCTGCGCAGGCCCCCGGCGTGAGCATCGAGCCCCTCCGCGACACGGCCGTACGACTGTCGCTGCGCGGACGTCTGGTGGCCATCTGCCTGCTGCTGGTCGTGGCTGCCCTGCTCACCGGCAACGCCCTGCTGGTCACCCTCCTTGAACGGCAGTTGGTGGACCAGTTGGACGAGCGGCTGCGCACCGCCGCAGCGGCGGCAGCGAAGCTGCCCGACCTCACCGAGGACCTCGACGCGACCGCGCCGCAGGTACGCGATGCGGTGGAGCGTGAGCTGACCGGCGACTTCTACGTGGCACGTCTCGGTGCCGACGGCCGACTGCGGCAAACCCCGCGCCCGGCCGTGGGCCATGCGCCCCACCTCCCCTTCTTGGACACGGCGGCCGTCGAGGCCCGCGGCACCGGCCCCTTCCAGGCCCCGGCCCAAAGCGGCGGCAGCGACTGGCGAGTGATCGCCACACCGGTGCGGCCCCCCTCACCGCAGCAGGAGACGGACATGTCTTCCGCCTCCCCGGGAAGCGTCGTCGTGGCCGGTTCGCTGGAATCCGTCGACACCACGATCCGGCATCTGGGACTGCGGATGCTGGTGATCGACTCCTTGGTTCTCGTCCTGATGGGGGGCATCGGCTGGTTCGCGGTGCGTGCCGGGCTGCGACCGCTGCGCCGTATCGAGACGACCGCTGCCGCCATCGCCGGCGGCGACCTGTCCAGCCGGGTCCCCGAGCCGGCCTCAACCCGCACCGAGCTGGGACGCCTGGCCACCGCCCTCAACGGCATGCTGGACCGGATCGAAGCCGGTGACGCGGCCCGGGCCGCCACCCATGACCGCATGCGCACCTTCATCGCGGACGCCAGCCACGAGCTGCGCACACCCCTGTTCGGGATCAAGGGCTTCACCGAGCTGTACCGCATGGGCGGCATGCCCGAACGTATGGACGTCGACACCGCGATGAACCGCATCGAACGCGAAGCGGCCCGCCTGGTGCGCATCGTCGAGGACCTGCTGCTGCTCGCCCGCCTGGACGAGGACCCCACCGCGCAGGCCCGGCTGCCGCTGCGGGTGACTCCCATGGACCTGCGCACCCTGGCCGCCGACGCCCTGCACGACCTCAAGGCCCTCGACCCCGAGCGGGCCGTCACCCTGACCGGCCCCGGCGGCGGCCCACCGGGCGGTGCCCCCGTACTGGGGGACGAGGCGAGGCTGCGCCAGGTCATGGCCAACCTGGTCGGCAACGCCATCGCCCACACCCCGCCGGCCAGCCCGGTACGGATCGGCGTGGGCATACACGAGGGGCAGGCGATCCTTGAGCTGAGCGACCAGGGCCCCGGCATGACAGCCGAACAGGCCGCCCGTATCTTCGACCGCTTCTACCGCGCCGACACCGCCCGCGGCCGGACCCAGACCGGCGGCGCCGGCCTTGGCCTGTCCATCGCCCACTCCCTGGTCACGGCCCACCACGGCCGGGTGGAAGTCCACACCGCCCCCGCGCAGGGCGCCACCTTCCGCATCCTGCTCCCACCACACACCGACACCCCCAGCGCCTGAACAGGCTCGCGCGCGCTGTGCTCCGGCCGCACCATCCGGGCGGCCTGCCGCCCGCACCGCCGTGGGCCGGCTCCCTGCCCCGCGCCGCCGGCGGCTACGCACAAGGGATGAGGCGCCGCACCGTCTCTACTTGCTTTTCAGTACACGGGAGTCTCACCAGGGCCGACGACACGGCCCCGGCCGGCCGCGAGGGTGAGGGGCGTTCCCGATTCTCAGATACGGAGATGTCATTTCATGGCGACTTTCTTGCACCGGGTGGGCCGCTGGGCCTTCCGGAGGCGTCGCACCGTCCTCCTGGTATGGGTAGCGGTACTGGCCGCCGTCTTCCTCGCCGCCACCAGCGCGCCCGAAGCGCCGGACGAATCGTCGTCCCTGCCCGGCATCGAGTCCCAGGAAGCGTTCGACCTGCTCAACGAGCGGTTCCCGGGCGCCGAGGCGGACGGTGCGGAGGCCCGCATCGTGTTCGTCGCCCCGCACGGGGAGCGGATCACCGCCGCTCCCCACCGCGCGGCCATCGACCGGCTCGTCACCACGGCGGCCAAGGGGCCCCAGGTGGCAGAGGCGACCAGCCCCTTCGAGAGCGACGCCGTGAGCGAGGACGACTCCACGGCGTACGCCACCGTCACTTTCGAGGTCGCGTCCGATGACCTCAAGGACGCAGGCAAGGCGGCTCTGACGAAGGCCGTCGAGCAGGCGCGGGACGCCGGCCTGACCGTGGAGGTCGGCGGCTCCGCGCTGGAGACGGAGGCAGCGGAGGGCCTGGGCGAGGTACTCGGCGTCCTGGTCGCCGCGGTGGTCCTGGTGATCTCCTTCGGGTCGCTGGCCGCCGCGGGACTGCCGCTGATCACCGCCGTCCTGGGCGTCACCGTCAGCCTGGCCGCCATCACCGCCCTGAGCAGCGCCCTCGGGTTCTCCTCCACCGTCGGCGAACTGGCCATGATGCTCGGCCTCGCCGTCGGTATCGACTACTCCCTGTTCGTGGTCTGCCGCTACCGCGAGGAGCGGGCCAACGGCCACCCGGCGCACGAGGCCGCCGCCCTGGCCGTGGGCACGGCGGGAAGCGCCGTCGTCTTCGCCGGACTCACCGTCATCATCGCCCTGCTCGGCCTCTCGGTGATCGGGGTGCCGATGCTCACCAGGATGGGCGTGGGCTCCGCCGGCACGGTCTTCGTCGGCGTACTGATCGCGCTGACCGCCGTACCGGCCCTGCTCGGCTTCTGGCCCGACGCTGTGCTCTCCCGCCGTACCCGCAAGGGCCCCGGCAGGACCGGCAAGGGCAGGGGCAGGACCCGCAAGGGCTGGGGACGCGCCGGGGGAGCGGAGGGCGAAGCGGTAGGCGAGAACAGCGGCAAGGCGCCCATGGGTGTTCGCTGGGCACGGTTCGTGGTGCGCAGGCCCGTACCGGTGCTGCTTCTGTCCGTGGTCGGTCTGGGCGCGCTCGCGATTCCGTCCCTGGACCTGCGGATGGGGATGCCCGGCGACGAGGCCAAGTCCACCACCACCACGGAGCGCCGCGCCTACGACGCGCTCGCACATGGCTTCGGCCCGGGGTTCAACGGCCCGCTGACCGTGGTCGTCGACGCCGGGAAGACCGACGATCCCGAGGCCGTCGTGCAGACCGTCACCGACAGGCTGACCGACACCGCGGGAGTCGTCTCCGTCTCCCCGCCCCGGTTCAACGAGGCGAAGGACACCGCGGTGCTGTTCGCCGTCCCGTCCACCGCGCCCACCAGCCGGCAGACCCAGGACCTGGTCCGCACGATCCGCGAAGAGCGGCCCGCGATCGCGTCCGCCACGGGTGCCGACTTCAAGGTCACCGGCACCACCGCGCTGAACATCGACCTCGGCCAGAAGATGCAGGACGCTCTCATCCCCTACCTCGGGGTGATCGTCGGTCTCGCGTTCCTCCTCCTCGTACTCATCTTCCGGTCGATCCTGGTGCCGCTCAAGGCCGCACTCGGCTTCCTGCTGTCCGTGGCCGCTGCGCTGGGCTCGATCGTCCTGGTCTTCCAGCAGGGGCACGGGGCGGGCCTGTTCGGCGTCGACGAAACCGGCCCGATCATGAGCACCATGCCGATCTTCCTTGTGGGCATCATCTTCGGCCTCGCCATGGACTACCAGGTCTTCCTCGTCTCCCGGATCCGCGAGGCCCACATCCACGGAGAGGGGCCGGGCCAGGCCGTCGTCACCGGGTTCCGGCACAGCGCCAAGGTCGTGGGAGCGGCGGCGCTGATCATGATGGCCGTGTTCGGCGCCTTCATGACGGGCGGCGACTCCATGGTCAAGATGGTCGGCTTCGGCCTGGCGAGCGCCGTCT
>NZ_JBSGUP010000460.1:0-6630 GCF_053607985.1 Streptomyces sp. NPDC055078 | reverse complement strand
GCCTGGCGGCACCCGGACCGGGCGCCCATCCCGGGTGGCCCGGGGGCCGGTGCGCTCAGACCTCCAGTTCGGACTCGATCTTCTTGAGCTGGTGGCGGGCCATCGCGAGGTTCGACCGGTCCTTGTCGAGTGCGAGATACAGGAAGAGGCCGTCGGTGCCCCGGCCCCTGAGCAGGCGGATCAGGTGGTACTGGGTGCCGAGGGTGATCAGGATGTCCTCGATGGAGTCCTTGAGACCGAGCTGCTCCATGGTGCGGACCTTGGCGCGTACCACGTCGGTGTTGCCCGCCGCGGCGACCGCGAGGTCCAGGTCCTTGCCGCCGCCCACGGTGCCGAGTGCCATGCCGCTGGTGTAGTCGACGAGCGCGGCGCCGAGGGCTCCCTCGATGACGGTGGTGGCTTGTTTGAGGGCGTTTTCGGTGCTGGCCATGAGATGTGTCGTTCCCTTTCGTCTTCTGTTCGTCCGTGGTGCTGTGGGGGTCATGGGTCAGGCGCCCTCGGGCCGTTCGAGGGCGCCGTCGAGGAGTTCGCCGATCCGGGCGCCGGATCGGCGGGCCTCCAGGTGGAGCCGTCCGACATTGGTACGGGGCTCCGCGAGGAGGGTCAGTACGGCGGAGGCGCCCGCCGCGTAGCTGGCGACATAGCCCCGCTCGCCCCGGACCAGCAGCTCGCGGAAGGCGCCCTGGCCGGTGGCGTCGGTCAGCCGTACGGCGACGCCGAGCGCGGCGGCGGTCAGCGCGGCCACACCCTCCGGCTCGGCGGTGTCCGCCGCCAGCACCAGACCGTCCGTACTGGCGGCGAGAGCGCCCGTGAGCTGCGGTATGCGCACCCGCAGCCGTTTCAACTCGGCGAGCACATCGGCCTCGGCCGTCATGAGCTGTCTCCTCTCGGCGCGCAGCCGCAGCGCGCGCCTCATGACGTGCGGCGACGGGCCGGCGGCGGCCCGGGCGGAATCGGGTGGGTCCGCTGGGCCGAGGGGGCGGAGCGGGGGATCACAGGACTGCCTCCAGTGCGTCGCGGATCCGGCGGAGCAGCGCGGTGTCTGCGGTGTCGGGGGTGTACGGGATGTGCGGGATGTGGCGGGTGGGCGGGGGGTGCGGCACCGGGCGGGCCGTCCCGCCCGGTGGCGGGAGGGGGAGCGGGTCCGGTGCGGAGAGGGGGAGCGGGTCAGGGGCGGGCGTCGCGACGATCCCCTCGGCGGCCAGCCGCCGGACCTCGGCGAGGGTGTTGAAGGCGGGATGGCCCAGTTCCCGGGCGATGGCGGCCGGGGTCCGTACCCCGTCGGCCAGTTCCAGCAGCGCCCGGCGTCCCGGGCCGAGGGCCCGCCTCGGGAGCGGCGACAGCCGTACCACCGGGGCCGTGTCCACCGAGGCGTGCGGCCACAGGGAGTCCAGCAGCCGGCCGCGCCGCAGCACCTCCCGTTCCACGGTCCGGGTCGGCACCGGCCGCACCCGGCCGAGCCAGTGGGCGACCCCGTACCGGAACCGGGTCGGCCCGCCCGCCGGCGCGAGGGCGAAGTACGCGGCGTCGAACAGCGCCGCGAGATGGCAGAGTTCCATCTCCCCGCCGCTCACCTGGCCGCTGTCCACCAGATGGCGGGCGACCTCGTGGCGTGCTCCGGCCGCCGTGACCGCCTCCTCCCAGCGGTCCGGCCGCAGCCGGCCGCTCGCGGTCAGCAGGACGTCGAGTCCCGGTGCCGCGGGGGCCTCGGCGTGTACGACCTGACCGTCCGCCAGGAAGAGGGCGCCGTGGTCGCGCAGCAGTACGCCGGTGGCCCGCTCGTCCGCGAGCCGCAGGAGCATCGGGGCGACCGGTGGCGCCGCCGCCGGGGTCCCGGGAGTCCCGGGAGTCCCGGGGGACACGACGGGCGATATGTCGGGCGCTATGACGGGCGTCATCCGAGCACCAGCCGCTCGGCGAGGCTCCGCATCCGCAGCCGGGCCAGCGCCAGATTGCCGAGGTCGCGATCGAGCCACAGATGCAGGAACACGGTGCTGACGGTGCTGTTGAAGGCCGCGTCCACAAAGCGCACCAGGTGGTAGCAGGTGCCGGTGGTGACGATGAGATCCTCCACGGGCGGTGCGTCGCGCGACCGGCCACCCACCGCCGGCCCGTCGTCCCGGGGTTCCGCCAGCCCGTCGTCCAGGGGCTCCGCCGACCCGCCGGGCGACGCGAAGGCGGCGTACTCGGCGGCGACCCGGGCGAGTTCGGCGGTCTCGGCGGCGGTGGCCTCGTGGTCCTCGCCCGACGCCTCCCCGACGGTGCCGAGCGCGAGCCCGCTGACCGAGTCCACGATCGAGGCCCCGCGGGCGCCCGGCACCAGCATGGCCTCCAGCAGACACTCGTCGATTCCGGGCACGCCGACTCCGATCTCCGTTCTGGTGTTCCGCGCACAGGTGTGCGGCGGCTGTGACGGAGAGGTTACGCAACGTGGCTGAAAAAAGTGAAACTTCCGGAGATCTTCAGTGGAAAGCTCCGCGCCCCGATAAGGTGCGCGCACCACGCATCGTAAATGGGTGGCTCAGGAAGCGTTCTCGCGGGTCCCCCCGTCCGGCCCGTGCGGAGTACCTCCGTCCTGCCCGCGACGAGTCGCTCCGTCCTCCCCGCGCGCCTTGAGCACCACCTTGTTGACGCCCCACAGCCCGACCCCGATCGCCAGCAGCACACCCGCCCGGACATAGACCTCCGCCTCCCGGTCGGCCAGCGGGCTCGCCAGGACCACCGCCGTGATCGCGCCGAGGACCGGCAGGGCCGTGGGCGTACGGAAGTGCCGGTGGGCCACTGGGTCCCGGCGCAGCACCAGGACCGCGATGTTCACCGTTGCGAACACACAGAGCAGCAGGAAGGCGGTGGTGTCGCCGAGCCCTTCGATCTCGCCCGTGGAGACCAGACCCACCGCGAGCAGCGAGACGAAGAGGATCCCCACGACCGGTGTGCAGCGGCCGGGCAGCACCCGGGCCATCGCGCGCGGCAGAATGCGCTCATTGGCCATGCCGTAGCAGAGTCGGGAGGCCATCATGATGTTGATCAGTGCCGTGTTCGTGAGTGCGAACAGTGCGATCAGGGCAAAGAGCTTGGGCGGGAAGTCGATGCCACCCGCCTTGACCACCTCCAGCAGCGGGCCGCTGGAACTCTCCAGGGTGCGGTGGTCGACCAGCAGTGACGACGCCAGGGCGACCAGGACGTAGATGGTGCCGGTGACGCCGACACCGAGGAAGATCGCCCGGGGGAAGGTGCGGACCGGGTCCTTCGTCTCCTCGGCCATGTTGACCGAGTCCTCGAACCCCACGAACGCGAAGAAGCCCAGCGCGGTCGCCCCCAGCACGCTGGTGAACAGCGCGTATCCGCCGCCCGCCTCGAACTCGGTCAGCCGGGACGGCTCGCCGTCCCCGGAGAGCACCGCCCACGCGCCGACCGCGAGCACGATCGCCAGCCCCGTCAGCTCCACGATCGTCAGCACCACATTGGTCTTCACCGACTCCGAGACCCCGCGCAGATTGAGCGCGGCGAGGACGAGGATGAACAGGATCGCCAGCAGGGTCGCCGGGATCGCGTCGGTGAACTCCTGGAAGTAGTCCCCGCTGAACGCGCGGGCCGCGGCGCTCGCGGACGACAGCCCGGAGCACATCACCATGAACGCGATGATGAACGTCAGGAACGGGACCTTGAACGCCTTCTGGGTGTAGAGCGCGGCACCGGCCGCCTTGGGGTACTTGCCGACCAGTTCGACATACGACGCGGCCGTGAGGAGCGCGACGGCGAACCCGATCACGAACGGCAGCCACAGGGCGCCGCCGACCTTGCCCGCGACCTTGCCGGTCGTGGCGTAGATCCCGGTGCCGAGGATGTCCCCGATCACGAACAGAATCAGCAGCTTGGGCCCGATGGCCCGTTTGAGCGGCCCCTCGGCGTCGGGCGCCTCGGGAGCCTGCGGCGTACCGGATGCGGTGGTCAAGGGACCTCCTCCGATGGGGGCGGGTGCCGTCAGGGAGGAGATCTTCCCGGCGCGGCGGAAGTGATGCGCGCCACACCGCGTTTCTCCTCCGAGCCGTCCGCACCGGGCCCGTTCCGCGCGGGCCGTGCGCGCCGGGGCCGTGGGGCGTGCGCCGCCCGCGCCGGGTCCGTACCGCGCGCGGTGTCCGCGCCGGGTCCGTACCGCGCGCGGTGTCCGCGCCGGGTCCGTACCGCGCGCGGTGTCCGCGCCGGACCCTCGTGCCTGGACCTGCTTCCGGCACGCGGTGTCCGTCCCGGGCCCCGTGCCTGGACCTGCTCCCGGTCCTGCTCCCGGACCTTGTTCCGGGCCCTCCGCGCCTGGACGCGTTTCCCCGGCCCTCCGCGCCTGGACCCGCTCCCGGGCCCTCCGCGCCTGGACGCGCTCCCGGGACCCCGCCCCCCGACCCGCCCCGGAGGGGCTACAGCAGGGCGTCCGCCCGCCCGCCGCCCGACTCGGCGACGATCTCGGCCAGGGTCTGGGGAGCGCGTACGAGGGAGAAGCGGACCTTCCCGTCCCGGTCGGCGGTGAAGCCGTGGACGCCGGGCCGGGGCAGGCTGTTGTAGCCGTAGTGGCTGGAGAAATAGTACGCGCCGGTGTCCAGCGCGGCGATCACATCGCCCTGCTCCAGCAGCGGCAGCGCCCGCCCCTCCGCCAGCAGGTCGCCCGCGAAACAGGCCGGTCCGGCGATGTCCTGGACGACATGGTGGCCAGTCCTGGGCAGGCCCCGCGCGTCGTAGGCGAGGATGCGCAGCGGCCAGGAGGCCGGGTCGTAGACCGTACGGGTGGCGACCTGGACGCCCGCGTGGGTGACCGCGATGGGGCGGGAGCCGGTGACCTTCGCGTACTCGACGCGGGCGAGGATCAGCCCGTGCTTGGCGAGCAGGGACCGCCCGAACTCGGTGACGAGGCCGTACCGCCCGTCCAGCAGCCCCGGGACCCGCTCCTTCAGCAGCCGGGCGTAGTCGGCGAAGGCCGGCCGGTGCTCGTCGGACGAGAAGTTCACCGGGAGGCCGCCGCCGATGTCGATGGTGTCGATCTGCCGCCGCCCGGCCGCCGCGTTGATCTCCTCGGCGAGGGTGTACACCTCCCGGGCGCCCTCGGCCATCCGCGCGGGCGGTATGCCCTGGGAGCCGGTGTGGGTGTGCAGCCGGGTCAGCCAGGGCCGGTCGAGACACATCCGTACGACCGCGTCCCGCGCGCCCTCGTCGCGCAGCGCGACCCCGAACTTGGAGGTGGCGGTGGCCGTGGAGAGCGCGTCGATCGAACCCCCGCCGATCTGGGGGTTGATCCGCAGACCGAGGGGTGACGCCGTCCCGGCAGGTACGAGGGCGTCGAGGCGGGCCAGTTCCTGAGGGTTGTCCGCGTTGACCGCGATCCCCAGGGCGAGGGCCTCGCGCAGTTCGGCGGGCGTCTTGGCCGGGGAGTCGAGGACGGTACGCCCGGAAGGCACCCCGGCCGCGCGCGCCAGGGCCAGCTCGCCGGGGCTGGCGACCTCCGCGCCGATGCCCTCGGCGTCCAGCAGCGCCAGGACGGGCACCAGGGGCGCGGCCTTCACCGCGAAGGCATGCAGCACGGGGGCGTCGGTGACGGCGGCGAACGCCTCGCGCAGGGCCCCGGCGGAGGCGCGGATTCCGGCCACGTCCAGGAGGGCGGCGACGGGCTGGTCCTCGGTGAGAAGCCCCTGCTCGACAGCGGCTCGTACGGCGTGGTTCCGGCGATCGGCGGTCATATGCGCCAGCCAATCATCCGGGGCACGGCCACCGCACCTGTTGACTAGAAGTATTCATACGGCCAGGATGTGAATGGATAACTCAACATGACCGGTGACTCGACATGACGGACAGCTCAGCACAACGGACAGCTCAACAGGCCGGACAACTCAGCATGACGGACAGCTCGACAGGCCCGGTCATGGCCGGACGCAGTCGCGAGGAGGCATCGCCATGTCAGGACCCCGCCCCGTACGGGCACCGCGCGGTACGGAACTGAGCGCCCTGGGATGGCAGCAGGAGGCCGCCCTCCGGATGCTCCAGAACAATCTGGACCCGGAGGTCGCCGAACACCCGGACAAGCTCGTCGTCTACGGCGGCACCGGCAAGGCGGCCCGCGACTGGCGCTCCTTCGACGCGATGGTGCGCACCCTCAGGACGCTCAGGCAGGACGAGACCATGCTCGTCCAGTCCGGCCGCCCGGTCGGGGTGATGCAGACGCACGAGTGGGCGCCGCGCGTCCTGATCGCCAACTCCAATCTGGTGGGCGACTGGGCGAACTGGGAGGAGTTCCGGCGGCTCGAAGCCCTCGGACTCACCATGTACGGCCAGATGACGGCCGGCTCCTGGATCTACATCGGCACCCAGGGCATCCTCCAGGGGACGTACGAGACGTTCGCCGCCGTCGCGGCCAAGCGGTTCGGCGGCACCCTCGCCGGGACCATCACCCTCACCGCCGGACTCGGCGGCATGGGCGGCGCGCAGCCGCTCGCCGTCACCATGAACGACGGCGTGGTGATCTGCGTCGACTGCGATCCGCGCGCGATCGAGCGCCGTATCGAGCACCGCTATCTCGATGTACGCGCCGACTCGCCCGACGACGCGCTGCGGCTGGCGACCGAGGCCAGGGATGCCCGCCGCCCCCTG
>NZ_JBSGUP010000459.1:0-6631 GCF_053607985.1 Streptomyces sp. NPDC055078 | reverse complement strand
GCACCCGGGCCTCGGAGATCCTGGTCACAGCACCGGAGCCCGGAGACCCTGGTCACCACGCCCGAATCCCTCAGGCCCCCGCCTCGCGCCCGCCGACGCGGCCCACGGCACCCCGCCTACGCCGTCAGCTCCTGATGCAGCGCCTCCCGCAGCCGGGCCGCACGCTCGGACACCGCCTCGGGCCCCAGCTCCACCGCGCGGGCGCACCAGCGCTGCCCCTCGGTCAGCTCGCCCCGGCGCGCGGCGAGGAGCGCCAGGCGCAGGGCGGCGCGTCCGTGACCGGCGCGGGCGGCACGGGTCCACCACAGGGCGGCCTCGCGCTCATTGCCCTCGCGTGCCAGCAGCAGCCCGAGGTTGAACGACCCGCTGCGGCTGCCCGCCTCGGCGGCCTCCCGGTACCAGCGGGCCGCGTCGGTCATGTCGCCACGGGCCGCCGCCAGCATGCCGACCCGCACCTGCGCACGGCGGTGCCCCTGCTCGGCGGCCCGCTCGTACCACTCCTCGCACTCGGTCTTCTCCCGCATCGGCTCCCCGAGCGCGGGCGGGCCCGGCGGCGGCTGGCGCGCGTCCAGCAGCGTGGCCAGCCGGAAGGCGGCCTCGGCGCTGCCGCCGCCCGCCGCACAGCGCAGATGACGCTCGGCGGCCCGGTCGTCGCCGTCCCGCAGCAGCGCGATGCCGACCTGGAGCGCCGCCTCCGTGTGCCCGGCGGCGGCGGCCCGCTCGTACCAGCCCAGGGCCGTACGGTCGTCGTCGCGGCCGACGTAGAGGATGCCCAGGTTGAAGGCCGCGTCGACGCTTCCGGCCTCGGCCGCCTTGGAGAACCACGGCTCGGCGCCGGTCGCGTCGCCCGCCTGGAGGAGCAGTACGGCGAGCGCGTTGGCGGCCTCGCGGTGCCCCGCGTAGGCGGCGCGGCGATACCACTGCTCGGCCTGGGGCGTGCGGTCCTGGGCGGCACAGAGCAGCCCGAGATTGTATGCGCCGTTCACATCGCCCGCGTCCATGGCCGCGCGGTACCAGCGCTCGGCGGTCTGCTGCTCGCCCCTGGCCGCGTGGAGTGCGCCCAGGGCGTTGGCGGCGTTGCCGTCGCCCTCCTGGGCGGCACGCAGCCACCACACCGCGGCGCTCTCCTCGTCACCGGCGTCCCGCAGGAGGAAGCCGAGCGCGCATGCCGCCCGGGCCTCGCCGTCTCTGGCGGAGGTCAGATACCAGCGCCCGGCCTCCTTGAGTTCGCCGCGCTTCTCCAGGATCGCCCCGAGGTACAGGGCGGCCCGCCGATGCCCGCGGGCGGCGGCCTGCCGGTAGAAGTGGGCGGCCTCGTCGAGGGTCGTGAGCCGCGGGTCCGGCACACCGCCGACCGCGTTCTCCGGCCCCTGTCCGGTGTCCGCGCGCGCCGCATCGGGGGCCGGCACCGGACGGGACCCGGTGCTCTGTCCGGGCACCTCGGCGCTCCCGGCTCCCGAGAGGATCTCGGGGCCCTCCGGGCGCGCGTAACCGCCCGTACGCCCGGAGCGGGCCTCCGTACGCCCCTCCGCGCGTACGTCACCGCCATCGGTGGCGGCCCGCGATCCGGGGGCCGCCGGGTGCGATCCGGTCGCCGTGGCTCGATCCGTGCCGAGGCCGAGTTCCCGGCCGAGTTCCCGGCCAAGGTCTCTGCCGAGTTCCCGACTGAGTTCCCGGCCGAGGTCTCTGCCGAGGTCTCTGCCGAGGTTCCTGCCGAGGTTCTTGTCGGGGCCCGCGCCGACGTCCGTGCCAAGGTCCGTGCTGAGGTCCAGGGAGGCACCGGCACGGCCGCGCCCGGTCGCCGCGCCCGCTCCCGGACGCCCCAGCAGCGGACCCACGTCCACCGGCCCGGCGTCCCCGCCCGCGCGCGCCTCGTCGGCCGCTCGTACCTCCAGTACGCGGGCGAGCCGGTACGCGGCCTCGCGGTGGCCCTGCTCGGCCGCGGCGCGCAGCCAGCGCTCGGCGCCCGTGTCGCCCCGGTGCTCCAGCAGATCGGCGAGTGCGTACGCCCCCAGGGCGTGGCCCTGCTCGGCCGACTGACGCAGCCAGTACTCGGCGGCCGGCTCGTCGCCGCGCTCGCGGAAGTGCCGCCCGAGAGCGTGCGCGGCGGCAGCGGAACCGGCGACGGCGGCGATGCGCCACCACCCGGCCGCCTCTTCGGCGTATCCGCGCTGGTGGAGCAGGACACCCAGATTGTTGGCGGCGGCCCGGTCACCGTCGGCGGTCGCGGCCCGCAGATACGGCTCGGCGCCGTCGAGGTCGCCACGGCGCAGCAGCAGCGCCCCGAGCACGCTCATCGACGCGCTGTCGCCGCCGTCCGCCGCGTGGCGGTGCCGCGCCTCGGCCCCGGCCGTCTCCACGGCGTCGACACCCACGGTGACGCCGTCTGCGGCGCTGCCCACGCCCGGCCCTGCGGTGGCGCCCGCCGTGCCGTTCGCAGCAGAATTCCTGGCATCTGCTGCGTTTCCGGCATGTCGCTGCACAAACCGCCCTGTCTCCAACAGAGTTGTCCTGTCCCCCATAAATTCCATCGTCGCACCACCCGCAACCCGCGTACACCTGGTATACCGCAGCCAGTAAGGTCACTTCAGCGTTTTGTCGACATGCCCACAGAGAGATAAGTCAAACACTTTCCCCGTCAACTCGCCCCACGCCGCGCGCAGTTCCCGTCAGACGCACATACGCACGAAGAGGGCCCGGATCCTCAAAGGATCCGGGCCCTCTTCTTTTCAGTAGCGGGGACAGGATTTGAACCTGCGACCTCTGGGTTATGAGCCCAGCGAGCTACCGAGCTGCTCCACCCCGCGTCGTTGTGTTCTGGACACTATCACGACGCGAGGTGTCGCCTGTTCAGCAGCGGGGTCAACGGCCCTGCTCAGCGGCCTGTCAGCCGCCCCGGCCGCTCCGGCCGCCCCGGGGTCTCCCTCAGGGCGATCTCGGCGGTGAGGGCGAGCCGGACCGGGAAGGCACCGGCTTGCCCTGGGCCGCCGCGAGCCGCTCCAGCGCGGCATCCAGCTCGTCCTGGGCCCTGCCGTACGCCTCCCGGTCCGTCGGGTCCTTCTTCAGCACCTCGTTGGCCTCGTCGTATGCCTTGAGCACATCGTCGATGGCCGTCTTCAGCGCCGCGTCACCGGTCGCCGGCGGAGTCGTCGGCGGTGTCGGTTTCGTCGGTTCGCCCGGTGGTGGCGTCGTCGGCGCCGCGCCCTCCTCCCCGAAGACCGCGTTCAGCGCCTCCGGGAGGCTGTCCTTGAAGACGGGTTTACCTCCGCTGTACGCGGCGGCCACCTTCTTCAGCAGCGGATAGTTGGCGCTGCCACCGCGCGCGTACACCGGCTCGACGTACAGGAACCCGCCGTCCAGGGGGATCGTCAGCAGATTTCCGTACTTGATGTCCGAGTCGGTGCCTCTCAGGTCCCGGACGAAGGTGGCGACCTCCGGCACACCGTTCAGCTCGGACTGCACCTGGGACGGCCCCTGAACGGTCTGGGTGACTCTCAGCAGTCTCATCGAGCCGTACCCCTCGCTGTTGGCGTCGGCGTCGACCGCCATGAACGCGCCCAGGTTGGGCCGCCCGGAAGGAGTGAACGTCGTCGTCAGCGAGAACTTCTGGTTCTTCTCGCCCGGCATCTTCAGACTGAGGTAGTACGGCGGGACCGCGCTGGTGTTGTTGTTCGTCGGGTCGTCCGGCACCTGCCAGGCGTCACTGCCGCTGTAGAACTGCTCCGGGTCGGTGACGTGGTACCGGGTGAGCAGCTCGCGCTGGACCTTGAACATGTCCTGCGGATAGCGGAGGTGCGACTTCAGCTCCGGGGAGATCTCGCTCTTGGCCTTCACCGTCCCGGGGAACGACTTCATCCAGGTCTTGAGCACCGGATCCTTGGTGTCCCACTGATAGAGCTTGACCGAGCCGTCGTAGGCGTCGACGGTCGCCTTCACCGAGTTGCGGATGTAGTTGACCTGGTTCTGCTGGGCGACGACGGCGCGCTGGTTGGTCGTCAGCGAGTCGGTCGTGGTGTCCCCCAGCGTCGTACGCGAGGCGTACGGGTAGCCATTGGTCGTGGTGTACGCGTCGACGATCCACTGGATACGGCCGTCGACCACCGCGGGATAGGCGTCGCCGTCGATGGTCAGCCAGGGCGCGACGGCCTCGACGCGCTCCTTCGGCGTGCGCTGGTACAGAATCCGCGAGCCCTCGCCGACGGCTCCCGAGTACAGAATCTGCGGCTCGCTGAAGGCGACCGCGTACGCGGCCCGGTTCAGCGCGCTGGAGAGACTGACGCCGCTCTTGCCCTGGTAGCTGGTGGTCTTCGTCGGCCCGCTGCCCGGCTCGTAGTCCAGCTCCTTCTGCGGGCCGCCGACGATCGAGTACTGCTCGGTCTTCTCGCCGTAGTAGATCCGCTGCTCATACTTGGGGAGCTGGCCGGAGGTCGGCATTCCGGACTCGGTGAAGTCCGGCGACCCGACCGTCCCCTTGTTGGCGTCGGTGACCACACTGGTGCCCTTGGCGGCGATCGCGCCATAACCATGGGTGTAGGTGAAGTGGTCGTTGATCCAGTTGCGCTTGGGGATGCCCTTGATGTTCAGCTCGCGCAGACCGATGACCGTGTCCTGCGGCTTTCCGTCGGGGCCGGTGTACCGGTCGACGTCCAGCGTCGCGGGGAACTGGTAGTACTTCCGCTGCTGCTGGAGCTGCTGGAACGCGGGCGAGACCACATTGGAGTCCACCACGCGGTAGCTGGCCGCGGTGGCGGCTTCGGCACGCCGCTCGCCGTTGCGCTTGGGGTCCCCCCGGCCCGGATAGTTCTCCGCCTTGGCCCCGTCGATCCCGTACGCCTTGCGGGTGGCGTCGATGTTCTTCTGGATGTACGGGTTCTCCTTGGCCTGCTCGTTCGGCTGGACCTGGAACTTCTGCACGATCGCCGGGTAGAGGCCCCCGATGAGGATCGCCGACAGGACCATCAGCCCGAAGCCGATCACCGGCAGCTGCCAGGTGCGGCGCCAGAGCGTGGCGAAGAAGAGCAGGGCGCAGATCACGGCGATGCAGAAGAGAATCGTCTTCGCCGGGAGATAGGCGTTGGCGTCGACGTACCGCAGGCCCGTCCAGTTCCCGGTGGCCTTGAAGTCGCTCGACTTCACCGCCAGGCCGTATCTGTCGAGCCAGTACGCCACGGCCTTCAGCGAGACGAACAGCCCGAGGAGCACCGACAGGTGCCCGGTGGCCGCGCCGGTCGCCCGCGCGCCGGGGCTGGTGATGCGCAGCCCGCCGTACAGATAGTGCGTCAGCGCGGCGGCGATCAGCGAGAGGACCGCGGCGGCGAAGCCGAAGCCGAGCAGGAACCGGTACCAGGGCAGATCGAACGCGTAGAACGACACATCCAGCTTGAACTGGGGGTCTTTCTGGCCGAAGCTCACGCCGTTGACCCACAGCAGCCAGGTCTTCCACTGGCCCGTGGCGGAGGCTCCGGCGATCAGCCCGACCAGAGCGGTGATCGCGAGGAGCACCCACTTCTTGTACGGAGCGATCCCCATGCGGTAGCGGTCAAGGCTCTGCTGCTCCAGCGACATCGCGCTGAGCGGCGGGCGCAGCCGGTGCGCGAGCCAGATGTTCACCCCGACGGCCGTGGCCATCAGCAGGCCGAAGACGGCGAAGAGGCCGATCTTGGTCCACAGGGTGGTGGTGAACACCGATGAATAGTCAACGGAGCGGTACCAGAGCCAGTCGGTCCAGAACCCGGCGAACATGACGAACGCCATGGCCAGGACCGCCAGCACGCCCAGTGTCATGAGCAGGGTGCGGACGCGCCGGGACGGCCGGCCCACTCTGATCCGTGGCCCGGTCGGGGGGCCTCCGCCGCGGTCCGGCATCTGGAAAGCCAACGTGCGCACCTCGAAGTTCGCGGTTGTTGAAGTAGCGGTTGTGGAGTACTCGCGGTCTGTCGAACGGGCCCCGCGATCGTAGAGCCCACTCATGCAACTTACTGAGGCTTTACCTAGTTCCCGTCCCGGGGCCGGAAGGAGGCAGGATATTGGTCATGTCCTACGCTTCCCCTTCCACCCCCTCCGATCCGACCCCCGCAGGCTCGGGTCCGATCGCCGCGAGCCCGCTGACCCGGGCCGTACTGGAGATCGACGAGTACGCCTCCGGACTGGGCTGGGACCAGCCCGCACGGCTGTTCGCGCTCGTCGACACCGAGCGGTTGCGCACCCAGGAACCCGGGCTCGCGACCCAGCTCGGCCTCGACGGCGACGACGCGGCGGCGCCGCTCACCCCGATCGAACAGGACGAGATCCCACCGGGCACCGCCCTCGACGACTTCCTCGCCACCATCGCCTGGCCCGAATCGGTGGCCGGCTGCGCCCTGACGGTGGAGCGCCAGATGCTCCCGGCATCGGCGGAGGCCGCAGTTCCGGACGGCCTCGACGACAAATCCCTCACCAGTTGGGTGGCCGCCCATCCCGAACGCCAGGAGGTACGGATGACGGTGGCCGTCCTCCGCGACGGCGCGCGCGAGTCGGCACTGCGGCTGCGCGAGAAAGACTCGGCGAAGGAGGTGCTGACCGGCGCGGATCTGGTGCCGGGGCTCGCGGAGGCGCTCGCGGCGACATTCGAGGCATAGCGGAACAGCCGCGG
>NZ_JBSGUP010000458.1:0-6633 GCF_053607985.1 Streptomyces sp. NPDC055078 | reverse complement strand
CCCCGGGACCCCCACCCCCCCACCCCCCCCGGCGCCCACGTTGACCCCCCGCCGGGGCCCCCGCCTAACCCCCCACCCCCCCCCCGGCAACTGTGGGCGGGCGGAGGCGCGGGCGCCGCTGTCCCGGCACACCGTCGCCAACTGCTGGACCCGGCATGGCTGCACACGCTCCCCCTGCCCGTCGGGGAACAGCGTGCGTCAACCCAGACCGTGGCGCTGATGGACCGCGGAGGGAATTTCCAGCGCGAGGTCACACCTACTGCGGTGGCCCGCGCCTACCAGGAGCGGCCCCGAACCCGCGTGTATGAAAGTGCCGACGCCCGCAGTGACGGCTGGTACGGCCTCGTCGCCCTCCACCTCGCACGGGCACTCCGCCACCGCGTCATCTGCACCATGTACGAATCGAACACCGGAGACAGCACCCTCGGGCGCCACCACGACGCCTGGGACGGAGTAGTCGTCCAACTGCGCGGCACGAAACACTGGACCCTCTGGCCAGACGAACCCCGTGATCCGCTGGAGCTGGTCACCGAGACGGGCGACCTTCTCCTGCTCCCCCACGGCATGGAACACGATGTCAGCACGCCCGGAACACCCGGCTACTCGGTGCACGCCGTCTTCGCAGCCACCAGTCACCACCTCGGAGAAGGACGACTCACTCGTGCTGGCTGACCGTTCGGCACTGAAAGAGCCAACCGGCGCACGGGCAGCCCCTACCCGACAGGGTGCCGCCGTCACCGGACTCTACGGACCCGGCGCGGCGCATTGCCTCAGTCGTCCTAGACGGGGCGTTGACTCACAGCCCTGGGCGGTCGCACACACTCAAGCCGGCAGTGACGGACAAGGAAGACATGACACGCACCAGCCCGCCGATGTGGCTCAACCTGAAAGTTAACGGGTCCCACCAGCCACTCTCCGCAGTGGCCCTCAGCGCTTGGTTCTGGATCCTCCGGGACGAGGCTCTCGCGCCTCCAACACCTCTCCAGGCCGCGACGCTGGCCCGACGCTACGGAGTGCACAACCCCGGTGAACTTCTCATGATTGCCGACCTTGCTCTCGGCCGCTCGCGGATCCAGCGCCGAACCTACTGACTCAACCCGCGCTCTTTCGAACCCATCCCGCTCCGGGATCAGGAAGTCGGCAGCGTAGTGGTACTGGAGAGCACATTCAGCGTCAACTACTATCTCCGCTTCCTCAGGCGGCCTGATCACTGCAGAGAACGGGAATTTCGTCCTGAGTCAGCTCTCACGCCTCGGACTCACGAGTTGCCTCAGGAATTCTCATGATTTCC
The DNA here is from genome assembly GCF_053607985.1 of Streptomyces sp. NPDC055078. Taxonomy (NCBI): domain Bacteria; kingdom Bacillati; phylum Actinomycetota; class Actinomycetes; order Kitasatosporales; family Streptomycetaceae; genus Streptomyces; species Streptomyces sp. NPDC055078. Next base: position 5,342 of record NZ_JBSGUP010000458.1, on the reverse strand, counting down.
CTGGCTCGCACCAAGCAGTGGAGAGTACGAAGGTAGCAGTTGGTACCCAAAGGCCGCACGCTCAACTCCGATCGGCGGACCTCCCCCCGAGAGTGTGAATGAATAGACAACGGAAAATACCTCGACCAAAGAGTGAGGGGTTAGCTCCCAGTTGGATTACCAACTGGGAGCTGTCCGTTGAGTAGTTGCCTGATGGCCTCCTCGTAGATCTCCACGGTCCGCCGGAGTTCGTGGTTCTCCTCAGCCAGCTTGTCGCTCCGGTTGGGGCTCGTCTCAAATGCGGCGTCGAGGGCGCGCAGGCGATGGTCGAGTGTGCCCTTGGCCGGTGGGGCGTGTCCCAGCACGGCCTGGCGAGCCTCCCTTTCAGCCAGCCAGTCGGCCAGCCTTCCCTGCTGCTCGTGGCTGAGACCGTTATTCGCGTTTCCGTCCATGATTCCCTACCTCCTTCTTAGGCTCCGGGTCCCCGGTGTGGGCCGGATGGGCGCGCGGACTGTCCGTGCCGCTGCTGTTCGTCCTGAGCGTTCTGTTGCGCTCGTCGGTCCAGTCGATTGGCGTGTGCGGACGCTGGCGGGCCTGTTGTGGACAGGCCGTGGCGAGCACGTTGTGCTGTACGCAGGGTGTCGATCTCGGCCAGTCGTTGCCGGATGCGTGACCGTTGGAAAAGCGTCATCGCGTCATGCAGTTCGGTCCACTGGGTGCGAAGTTCGGCTTCGTCCGGACATTCTCCTATCGGTTCGTTGGATTCAGTCTGGTGGAGCATTCGCCACAGTGCCAAAGCAGTTACGACTTGCTTCCACTGTGCCTGCTGCTCTGGGTCCTCGGTGTCGGGGGTGGGGATGTTCCGGACCCATTGCTCCAGTGAGCCTTCGTCCTCTATGGCCTGGTGCAGTGCGATGTCGGCGAACGCGTTGGCGGCGCGGGTGAGTGCTTCCCGGTCGTCCTGTTCGGGGATGCGGGAGTCGAGTAGCCGGTAGTGGAGGTTCTCCGCGGTCTGGGCTGCGATGCGGGCACCGATGTCGGGGTTGTCGGGCCGGGCGCGGGCAGCGGCCGAAGCGTGAGCGCGCCGTGCCATCTCTGCGATACGGGCCTGGAGGACGGACCAGGCGTGAGCGTCGTGAGGGTCGTCGGGTGCGGGGCCGATGCCTTCGGTTGCGTCGTCGTTCACGGTGTTCCGGATACGCCAGGCTTCTGCGAGTGCGGCGGTGCGTTCCCACAGGTTCCGCAGGTCCGTTCCTGTGTGCGGGACGGGTCCGAGGACGCGAGCCCACATGGGCGGCTCTGCGGCGAGGAGGGCGCCGTTGTGTTCCAGGCGTTGGGCAAGGACGATCCGCCGTTCGACGAGGTGCTGGCGCCAGCCTTCCGGAGTGTCCGTGTCCCGCAGGGCATGCGAGGGTGCCAGCCAGTCGGGGAGTGGACCGGTGTGGTCTGCATCGCGGGCGGGGCCGTGGGGGAGCTGTTCCCGGAGGCGGCGTTCCGCGCGGATGCGGTCGTCGATGATCTGTGCGCGGCGCAGCCGTTCGCGGGCAGTTTCCTGGCGGTGGAAGTTGCTGGTGAGTTCCTGGATCGTGAGGTGAACTGGCTGGTGTGCTGTGTGGTTCGCGCCCTTTCGGGGTTCTCGCTGCCAGTCTTCCCGCATCCGGTCGACCGGCCGCATGGCCTTCCGTAACCACTGCTCCCGGCGCAGGGTCGCATGGTCCGACGCCGCTGTTCGTTCGGTGTCGTGCGTCCCTTCCAGGGCGGCCCGGCGCATGGACCGCCGGGCATCGGCGATGGCCCCGCTGAGTTCGGCCCGGGTGAGATGGCCGTAGGTACGGCGTGGCCACGCCGGGTGGGGCAGGCCGTCCGCGACGACGGTTCGCGGCTGGCCGGCGACAGCCGCGTCGGCACGGTGGAGTTCTTGCAGTGCTTGGTGTCGGAGGGAATCCGCGCGCTTCAGCAGCTGGGTCAGCAGAGCGTTGTCCAGATGCTTGAGCGGGCGGCTTCGACCAGGCTGTTGCTCTCGCTCCGCGGCGCGTTCGGCGGCCTCCCGGCCTTCGGTTACGCGGACGGTGATGCGCCATGACAGGACGGCGGCAGGGTCCTCGGCGTCTGCGAAGCCGCGTTCCGCATGGGCGGCTGCGAGCAGAGTACCGGCGTCCCATCCGTCGGATTCGGCGGTGCGGAGCGAGCGCTCCACAGCGGGCCAGGCGTCGGACTCGATGAATGCCTCGGCTGCGGAACCCAGGACCCGGCGCGCAAGCCGTGTGAGGCGGTGACCGACCGCTCGGGCATGGACGTCTGTGTACTCCGCCGCGAGCTGGGCGATGCCGTAGACGCGCTCCTGCTCGGCCCGGATCGTCTCGTGAGCTGAGACTTGCGCGCGGCTGCTATGGGCGATCGTGTCGAGCACATCGCGCATGCCTTGTCTCTCATCGGTCGCTGCGTACAGCCAGTTGGAACGACGGCCGCGGGTGACCATGACATACGCCGCCTCCCGGCTGGTCCGCGCGGTGATCAGACCGTGGGCCATGTCCACGGTCAGGCCCTGGGCGCGGTGCACCGTACTCGCGTAGCCGAGTTCTGTGTGCCTGCGGAGATACCGGGCGGGCAGCACGACACGGCCCCCGTGCCCGGTGTGCCGAACAGTCGCGTTACCGGACGGTTCCAGCCTCTCGATGTGCCACTGGTCTCCGTTCTTGACGTAGTCGTGTCCACCACGCACGGGGATACGGGACTGGTTCTTCCGTGTGATGATGACGTCGCCCACGGCTGCGCGGAGGTCGTCGCGCAGGGCGACGGAGCGTGTCAGGTCAAGGTTCCCGGAGGCGAGCTGGAATGCCTGGGCGCGGATGTTGAGCTCGCGCACGGCGTCAGTGTCGTCCGCCATCATCAGCGCGTGCAGTCCTGCTTCAGTGTCGGTCTGCCAGGCGGTGAAGACTGCGTCGAGCATGGCGTCGGGCGTCCCGCCGACGATGCGGTTCTCGGTGAGGTACCAGCGCCATGCATCGGGCGGATCAGCGTGACGCAGGGCGAGGCTGGCCTGCCCTTCGCCGTCCGTTTGGAATCGGTGCAGGGTCTCCAGCCCTGCGGCTCCTACTTCGTTGGCCACTCGTCGCAGGTCGCCGCCGGCCTCTACGGAGCCCAGCTGAGCGGGGTCCCCAATGAGCCTGACCAGAGCACCTGATGCCTCTGCTTCATCGGTGATGCGGGCGATCCGCCGATTGCCGGCCATGAACGCTTCGTCGACGACGATGACGTCGCCGGGGCGGAGGGTGAAGTCGTCCTTCACTTTCCTCCCCTCGGCGAGCCGGTCGCGTTGTGCCAGCCATCGGTGCACGGTGTGCGCACGTACCCCGAGTTCGGCTTCCATGACTTTGGCCGCCCGGCTGGACGGGGCGAGGGCTATCAGGCGGCCATCGGAGGCCGCCACGGCATCCCGTACCAGCTGGAGCGCGGTTGTCTTGCCTGAGCCGGCGGGACCGAAGCCCAGCACGAGTAACCGTTCCGAGCAGGCGAACGCTTCGGCGAGCCGTCGCTGCCCGGTGTCGAGAGGCGGGCCGATGAACCGGTTGGCGACTGTCGCGAACGCGTCTCGCCCCAGAGCCGGAATGACGGATCTTCTCGCGGCTTCGAGGATGCGGGAGCCGACGGCCAGCGTCTCCTCCGACGTGTAGAGCTGCGACTCACGCCGCCGGTAGATGCTGGTGCCGTCCGCCCGCAGCAGTGGTGCGAAAGGGGGGTGGAGATCGGGGGGTGTGATATCGATCGATCCCTGCTGGAGCACCTGCTGTGTGATGCGTTCGGCCAGCCCCCGGGTGTCGCCGCGGCCACCAGTCAGCCGGACGACCTGGCGCCGGGCTTCGGCCAGGACGTGACGCTCGCCCCATACCGTACGCTCCTCGGCTACGGTGTTCAGCACGTCACGGGCCGCCTCCTCGACGTTCACGGCAGCAACGGGATCCCGGCTCGCCACCCCGTCCCGGGCCACGCGACGGAGGTGTTCCAGCAGGCCGTCGATCCTTGCTGCGCCGAACAGTGCGGTGGCCTCGGAGCGCCAGGACGATCGCAGAACGGACAGTGCCCGTGCTTTCTTCTTCTTCGGGCGAGAGAGCTGAGCGGCCTGCTGGATGAGCGCCATGCGGGCGCCGATGTCAGGGTCTCGCCCGTGGCGGCTCCGGTACTCGGTGAGAAGTTTGTCGAGGTCGCGGCGGATGTCGTGGGCCCGCTTGGAGAACGCCTGGAGCAGGTCGTCGCCGAGTCCTCTGATGGCCATGACGGGCCGCTTGCCGGGGGTGACTTCCCTCTCTTCAGCCTGGACGCCGAGTCGTCGGCAGAGTTCTTCGATGACGCGCTGGTTGTACAGCTCGCTGGCTGCCACTCCCATGGCGTACAGCAGTTTGCCGTCGACGCTGCGCCATTTGCCGTCCATACCACGGACCTTGTTGGCGATGACGACGTGGTCGTGTAGCAGCGGGTCTCCAAGCCGGCTGTCGTAGTGCCGGTAGCGTGCGGCGATCAGCCCCTGGACGTCTTCCTGGGCGATGCCGTTGATGCCGGTCCGGGTCGCCAGTGCGTTCTGCTCGATCCATTCCAGTGTGTCGGCGATGGCCTGCTCGTGGGCTTCCTCTACCTCACGGCATGTCTCTTCGTCGCACAGTCCCCACAGGATGGAGGCGTACTTGTTGCGGAAGACGAGGTCGTACCCCGCGACGGCTTGCCGGTCGCACGAGGTGTTCGCGCTGATGTAGCGGCTCAGTTCCTCGGCGTCCTTCGGGGACCGGCCGAAGTCCTCCCGGAAGGCAATGGCACCGACCTTGCCGCGAAGACTTTTGCGTTCGGTGTCCGTTGCCTCTCGGCCCTGGCGGGTTTCGAAGTCCTCGATAGTGTCCTGGATCTTGGCGGCGAGTGGTCCCTCGGTCTGCTCGTACCGGTAGTACCGCCGACCGAGGCGGGCCTCCCGAAGGGCGGCAGTGGTGCTCAGCCCCTGGGCTGTGGCCTGCTCGATGATCTGGTCGGCGTCGGGATGCATTCCCTCGCCGAACAGAGCTTTCATCTGTGCCTCTGCGACGGTGCCGGACACGCCCAGGCCGCTGGCCCCAGTGCCGATCCAGACACCGGGCGGGTTGCCCTCGGCGGTGTAGTAGTCGCTGAGCTCGCGCCGGCCAGAGCGCCGTTCATCTCCGGTCACGATCTCACGCGTGTAGTACAGGTAACCATCCCCCGCGCTGAGCTTGTGGATGGTCATCATGCATTCAGCGTACCTTGTGACATTGTGAATGCAAGAGCTTCGATCGCGCTCAAGGCGCGGGTGTGCATGAGGAGTTGGGGATGGTGAGGTACGAGCCGAGCCAACGACGCTGCAC
>NZ_JBSGUP010000457.1:0-6666 GCF_053607985.1 Streptomyces sp. NPDC055078 | reverse complement strand
GGCGAGGGCGGTCGCGCCGAGGGCTGCCGCGGTGGCCGCCGCGGCGGCGAGAGCTATGGGACGGCGGGTGGCTGGCATGGCGGGATGTCTCCTTGGCTTTCCGGGGGTTCCGGTTTCCGTGCTGGGTGGTGCGTGGTGCATGGCCGTGCGCGGTGCATGGCCGTACGCGGTGCGTACGCGGTGCTTGGGTCGTACGCGGTTCCTGGGTGGTACTCAGCGCTGGGCCGTACGACGACGGCGTACGGCGTAGAGGGCGACGGCCGCGGCGACGAGCACTCCCGCGCCCACGGCGATGTACACCCCCGTGGGGGACGATGAGTCGCTGGAGTCGGCGGCCGGGGCCGCGTCGGACCCGGGCCGCGCGGCGGCCTTCCGCTCGGTTTCCTGCGGCGAGGGTGCCGTCGCGCCGCTGCCGAGGTCCGGCAGGGCGGGCAGTCGGGCCTTGTCGTCCACGGCCACGGCGAGCGAGACCGGGTCCATGGCGGTGCCCGCCTTGTACATCGAGCCGAATGCCGTGGCGCCGTCCGCCGTGAGGGTGGCGGGGGCCTCGGTGAGGGCCGCGAGCCCGTTCTTCGGTGTGAAGTCCTCGGCGGTGAAGGTGATCAGGGGTACGGCTCGCCGGGTGGTGCCCGCGCTGGTCACATCGGCGCTCAGCGTGCCCTTGCCCTCTTTCACCCTGGTGGTGACCCTGGTGAGGGTGAGGTCGAGCTGCTCGCCGGTGAAGCGGACGGTCCCGGCGAAGGCCGCGTCGAGGGTCTGCCCCTTGGGGTCGTAGGTGCCCTTGCCCCGAGGGAAGCGGAAGAGGGCTCCGCCGTCCTGCGCACCGCCCGTCAGGGTCCACTTGCCCTTCGCGATGGAGCCGGTGACGTACTCGCGGAACGTACGGCGCACACCCCAGTCGACAGCCGCGTCCCGGACCGCGCCCGCCTGCGGAGCGGGCTTCTTCCCGGCCGGCTCGGAGGGCTTCGCCGGAGGCCGCTTCGACGGCTTCTGCTCGGCGGCGGCGAGATCCACGCTCAGGCTGATCGGGTCGAGCGGGGTGCCCGCGGAGTAGAAGCCCGCGAAGGAGGTCGCGCCCTGCGAAGTCAGGGTCGCGGGGACGTTGTTGAGCGCGACGGGGCCCGAGCCGCCCTTCATGTCGATGCCGCCCAGGTTCAGGGTGGCGAAGGGGACCTGGCCGGCGGTGGTGACCTTGCCGGTGCCCCGCGCCTTGCTCACGATGTCCACATGGAGTGTGCCCCTGCCGCCCGCGATCCTGACGGTGGGTCGGCTGATCGTCAGGTCCATCTCATGGCTGCCGTCCGGCTTGCGGTGGCCGGTGAAGTGGACCCCGCCCGCGAAGCGCGCCTCGAAGGCCCCGGTCCCCGGGTCGTACGAGCCCTGGGCGGAGTGGAAGCGGAACTGGCCGCTGCCGACGGTGGCGGCTCCCGAGGTGAGGCGGTAGTTGCCGTTGGCGATGGGGCCGGTGACGTACTTCTGGAAGGAGGACTTGAGCCCCCAGTCGAGTCTGCCGCCCTGCACCGTGCGCTCCGCCGCGTGGGCGGTTCCCGCCGGGAGCAGGGCTCCGAGCAGAGCCGCGAGAAGGGCGACGGCGAGCGCGCGTGCCGGTCTGAACGGCGGCATGGATTCCCTCCGGGGGTGCGGCGGTCTGGCAGAGCAAGGTAAGGCTAACCTAAGCTATGTCCAGCCTGTGCCGGTAGCCCCATGCGTTCCGGTCTTGGCCTCCGGCGCGAGTCCGAGGCAGGTCCGGTGCGGGTCCGGCGCAGGTCCGGCGCGGGTCCTCGCCAGGTCCGGCACCGGGGACGACCTCGGGGAACCACCCCAACTGACTTGCCACGGAACGACAGGACGGTGCTCTCGGTGCTCTCTGGGCTCTCGGCGCTCTCGGCGCTCTCGCAGGCTTCGGCGCGACGGGTACGGCCGGTGCGGCCGATGCGATCAGCGCGGCCGGTGCGGCAGGCGGGCAGGATGCGCATGATGGGCACGGCGCTCGCGCTGGCCGTCTCCCTGGCGGCCACCGGCTGCGGTGGCGGTGACTCCTCGCCGGACGGCTCCGCCGCCGCGCAGGGGAAGGCGGCGGCCCCCGCCGCCGACCGGGTGGAGCCGCTGGCCACGACGCCCGACCCCGGACTGCCGGTCACCGTCCCGTCGGCGGACGGCCGGAAGGTCACGGTCGCCTCCGCCGACCGCATCGTCCCCCTGTCGGGATCGCTGAACGAGATCGTGTTCACCCTCGGGCTCGGCGAGCGGGTCGTCGCCCGCGATGTCACCGCGACCTTCGAACAGGCCGGGAAACTGCCGGTGGTGACCCGGGGACACGACGTATCGGCGGAGAGCGTCCTCTCGCTCAAGCCGACGGTCGTCCTCGCCGAGACCTCGTCCGGGCCCGCCGAATCCATTCAGCAGATACGTGACGCGGGGATCGCGCTGGTGGTGGTGGAGACGGCGAAGAGCCTGGCGGACGTGGGCACCCGGATCGACACCGTGGCCGCCGCCCTGGGGGTGCGGGCGTCCGGGACCGAGCTGAAGTCCCGTACCCAGGACCGGATCGCGGCGGTCCAGAAGGACATCCCCGAGCCGGAGTCGGGCAAGAAGCCCAGGGTCGCCTTCCTGTATCTGCGCGGTACGGCATCGGTGTATCTGCTCGGCGGCAGCGACTCGGGGGCGTCGTCGCTGCTGGAGGCGGCGGGCGCGGTGGACGCTGGCAAGGAGTCCGGGCTGACGAAGGACTTCACGGCCATCACCAGCGAGGCACTCGCCAAGGCCGCGCCGGACGCGATCCTGGTGATGACGAAGGGGCTGAAGTCGGTGGGCGGGGTGGACGGCCTGGTGAAGATCCCGGGCGTGGCGCAGACCCCGGCCGGGATGGACCGCCGGGTGGTGTCGATCGAGGACGGCGTCATGCTGAACTACGGCCCGCGTACGGACCAGGTGCTCACGTCGCTCGTGGACCAGCTCTACCCGGACGGCCGCTGACCATGGCGACCGATACGGAACCCCGCCCGCCGGAACGCGGCCACGAGGCCCCCGCCACCGCCGCTACCCCTGCCACCGCCTCCGCCACCTCCGCCACCTCCGCCGCCTCCGCCACCTCCGCCACCTCCGCCACCTCCGCCACCTCGCCTACCGGATCACCGGCCAGGGACACCGACGCCCCGGCCCCCGGACCTGATTCCGGACCTGGACCTGATTCCGGACCCGGGACCGCGCCCGGACCCGCGCCTGAGTCCGGGGACCCGCCCGCGCCCGCACCGGCACCCGCACGGCCCGGACCTGGGCCCGCACCGGCACCGGCACCTGCGCCCGCACGGCCCGGACCACGGCGGTCCACCGCCTTCCTGCTGACCGCCGGGCTCGTCGGCGCGCTGTTCGCGGTCGCCCTCGTCTCCGCCGGATACGGCGCGTACGACATCCCCGTCGGCGATGTCATCGCCTCGGCCCAGCACCGGCTGGGGCTCGGCGGCCGGCCGCTCGACCGGGTCGGCGAGAGCGTGCTGTGGAACGTACGGCTGCCACGGGTCGTCCTCGCGCTGCTCGTCGGGGCGTCCCTGGGCTGTGCCGGAGCCCTGATGCAGGGGGTGTTCGGCAATCCGCTCGCCGAGCCGGGGATCATCGGGATCTCCGCCGGCGCGGCGGTCGGCGCGGTCGCCTCGATCGCCCTCGGGCTGAGCTTCTTCGGCAACTGGACCGTCACCGTCTTCGCCTTCGTCTCGGGGCTCGCGACCGTGCTCCTCGTCTACGCCCTGTCCCGCTCCGGCGGGCGTACCGAGGTCGTCACGCTCATCCTCACCGGTATCGCGGTGAACGCCTTCGCGGGCGCCCTGATCGGTCTGTTCATCTTCTTCGCCGACAACGCGCAGATCACCCAGATCACGTTCTGGCAGCTCGGTTCGCTCTCCCAGGCGACCTGGCCCAAGGTGCTCGCCGTGCTGCCGTGCACCGCCATCGGGCTGCTCATCGCGCCCTTCTACGCCCGCAAACTGGATCTGCTCGCCCTCGGGGAGCGGCCCGCCCGCCATCTGGGCGTGGATGTGGAACGGCTCCGTATCATCCTCGTCCTCGTCGTCGCGCTGCTGACCGCCGCGGCCGTCGCCGTCGCCGGGATCATCACCTTCGTCGGACTGCTCGTCCCGCATCTGCTGCGGATGGCGAACGGCCCCGGACACCGCTTCCTGGTCCCCGGCTCCGCGCTCGGCGGTGCGCTGGTGCTCGCGGTCGGTGACCTCACCGCGCGTACCGTCGCCGAACCCGCCGAGCTGCCGCTCGGGGTGCTCACCGCGCTCTTCGGCAGCCCGTTCTTCTTCTGGCTGCTGCGCAGGACCCGTCGAAAGCAAGGTGGCTGGGCGTGAGGGCTCTGTTCCGTATCCGCGGGCGGCGGGTGCCCGACCGCCCATCCCCCGGTACCGTCCTCGCCGAGGCCCGGGGGCTGCATGTCCGGCTCGGCGGGCGTGCGGTGCTCTCCGGGATCGATCTGGCCGCGCGCGCGGGCGAGGTGGTCGCGCTGGTCGGCCCCAATGGCGCGGGGAAGTCCACGCTGTTCGGCGCGCTCGCCGCGGATCTCACCGCCGACCGGGGCTCCGTACGGGTCGCCGGCCGCCCGGCCGCCGACTGGACGGCCGCCGAACTCGCGCTGCGCCGGGCGGTGCTGCCGCAGACCGCCGTACTGTCCTTCCCCTTCCCCGTGGCGGACGTCGTACGGATGGGGCGGGCCCCCTGGGCGGGCACCGCCCGGGAGTCCGAGGACGACGAGGCCGTGGCGGAGGCGATGGCGGCCACGGAGAGCACCGGGTTCGCCGGGCGTCCGTTCTCCGCGCTCTCCGGCGGCGAGCGCGCCCGGGTCGCCCTCGCCCGCGTCCTCGCCCAGCGCACCTCCCTGCTGCTCCTCGACGAGCCGACCGCCGCGCTCGATCTGCGCCACCAGGAGCTGGTGCTCCGGGTCTGCCGGGAGCGCGCCGCCGCCGGGGACGGGGTCGTCGTCGTCCTGCACGACCTCGGGCTCGCCGCCGCGTACGCGGACCGGGTCGCCGTCCTGAGCGAGGGCCGGGTCGTGGCCGACGGGGTGCCCGCCGAGGTCTTCGGCGACGACCTCCTCAGCCGGGTCTACCGGCAGCCGGTCGAGGTCTTCCCGCACCCCCGCTCGGGCACCCCCGTGGTCCTCCCCAAACGCACCCCTTGACCGCTGCTTGACCTGGTCATGGGGCGGTTATGGCCGCCCTGTGACCGTCGCTTTCCCGGGCCCGGTTTTTGAGGCCCAGATCACGGTACGGACGGGTATCGGCGAAGTAAGGCTCGATTAAGTTAGGTCCGCCTCACCCCACATCGGCGGCCCTGTGACCGTCCCCCCTCCTTCCCTCTGGGAGCCCCCCATGCGTATCCGTCTGTCCGCCGTCGCCGCCGCAGCGGCGGTGGCATCCCTCGCCGCCGTGGCCGGCTGCGCCGAGAAGGCCGGCTCGAAGAACGGCGACGGTGCCATCGGGGTCATCGCGAAGGACGACTCCTGCGAGGTGTCGAAGAAGGAGTTCCCGGCCGGGCACGTCCAGCTCGACATCGAGAACAAGGGCTCCAAGGTCACCGAGGTGTACATCCTCTTCCCCGACGACCGGATCGTCACCGAGCGCGAGAACATCGGCCCCGGCACCAGGGCCGGGCTGACCGCCGAGGTGAAGGCCGGGACGTATGACATCGCCTGCAAGCCCGGGATGAAGGGCGACGGCATCCGGCAGCAGGTCACCGCCACGGGCGGCGACGCCGTCGTGCGCAGCCCCGAGATGGACGCCGCTGTCGCCGCGTACCGCGCCTATGTCCAGGCGCAGGCCGATGAGACGCTGCCGAAGGCGAAGGTGTTCACGGACGCGGTACGGGCCGGTGACGTCGAGGCGGCGAAGAAGGCGTACGCCGGCTCCCGGATCGGCTGGGAGCGCACCGAGCCGGTCGCGGAGTCCTTCGGGGACATCGACCCCAGGGTCGACCTCCGCGAGGACGGTCTGGAGAAGGGCCAGGAGTGGACCGGCTGGCACCGGCTGGAGAAGGCGCTGTGGCAGGACGGGCGGATCGGCCCGGCGGAGAAGGCGCTCGCCGACACTCTCACCAGGGATCTCGCCGACTGGCGGAAGAGGGTCGGTACGGCGGAGATCACCCCGACGTCGATGGCCAACGGCGCCAAGGAACTGCTGGACGAGGTCGCCACCGGCAAGGTCACCGGCGAGGAGGAGCGCTACAGCCATACCGACCTCGTCGACTTCAAGGCCAATGTCGAGGGCGCCCAGCGCTCCCACGAACTCCTCAAGCCGGTCGCCGCCAAGAACGACGCCCGGCTCGTCGCCGAGTTGGACAAGCAGTTCACCGCGCTGAACACCCTGCTCGACAAGTACCGCGCGGGCACCTCGACCTATGTCTTCACCTCGTACGACAAGGTCGGCAAGGGGCAGCGCAAGGAGCTGAGCGACGCGGTCAACGCGCTCGCCGAGCCGCTGTCCAGGCTCGCCGCCGCGGTGGTGAAGTGACGATGGCCGACCACGGAACCGACGGGCCCCGGCCGACCCGGCGCGCATCCGACGGGCCCAGGCCGACCCGGCGCGCTCTGCTCGGCTGGGGCGGCGCGGGGCTCGCGCTCGGTGCCGCCGCTGCCGGGGGCACCGCCGCCGCGCTCGGCGGCGAGGGCGGGAC
>NZ_JBSGUP010000456.1:0-6669 GCF_053607985.1 Streptomyces sp. NPDC055078 | reverse complement strand
GGCCCCGACCGGAGTCGGGGCCTTCTCGTCGTACGGAGGAGGGGAGCAGACGGGGTCAGCCGCCCGTCACGGGTCTGGAGGTCGACGGCCGGCGGCTGCCGGACGGGGTGACCGGCGAGCGCTCCGAGCGGACCGGGTGCGGTCGCTGCTGGGTGAGCTGCCCGGTCGATCTGCCGGGCGGACCGGACAGTGTGCCCACGGCGCCCACCGGCTCCCGGGCCCCGCTCTCCTCCTGGTGCCCGGGCCTCGGGAGCGCCCCCGGCCTCGGGCCGCCCGCCGCGACCGGCAGCGACGGAGCGAGCCGGTGGCGTGCGCGCCACTGCTCGCGCTGCTCGAAGACCCAGGACTCCGCCCGGCCGATCAAGGGCTCGCACCAGGGCAGTGCGAGCAGGATCAGCAGACCGGCCGCCCAGCCGAGGACCACATCGCTGAGCCAGTGCGTACCGAGGTACACGGTCGTGAGTCCGACACCGAGCGACACCGTCGCCGAGAGCGCCGAGAGATAGCGGCGCGTCTTCGGTGTGGTGGCCAGATACGCCAGAATTCCCCAGGTCACAACCGCGTTCGCGGTATGCCCGGAGGGAAATATATCGCCGCCCGCGAACAGTTCGGGAGATCCGATCCGAGTCGCGTAGTGAGGGCCGAGCCGGCCGAGTCCGATCTTGACGGCGCCGACCGTCGAATTGAGGAGCAGCAGCGAGACGCCGAGCACCAGCAGCGGGCGCAGGGTGTGCTGGCGCCAGGAGCGCCAGCCCAGCCAGGCCGCGACCATCACGGCCGTGGGACCGCGCTGACCGAGTACCACGAAGTAGTCGAGAAAGGCGTGCAGCTCGGGCCACTGCTGGTAGGGCCGGAACAGCATGACCTTCCAGTCGATGATCACCAGCCAGGTCGACGCCAGGACGGCCACAACGATGGCGAGATAGAACGCAGACGTCCCGCCGAAGAGGGCGAGACGGGTGCGGCTCATCCGCGGGATCTCTATCTTCGGCGGTTCCGGCTCCCGATCCAGGCGGGCGAAGATGTCGGTACGCACCCAATCGACGTTACAGCGAGTGAGTGCGCGACTAGGCCGATCCAGCGTCTTTGTGATGACGATGTGATGTGGCGTGGGTCTCGGGCGGGATATTTATTCCTGGGCAACTCGGAAATCGTGGCGGCCCCATGCCCTATTGCTCCAACGCTCCTGTCGAAAGAACCTTTCGGGAGAGCATATTTGGGCCCTCCGCGCTGATGTATGAATTCTTTCTCATCTTAGGGAGAGCCGACGATCGATCACGGAGAGGGGCATCCGGGTGCCGCCCGTGGCCCGGCAGGGGATCACTCGAACGAGTAACCGTGTGGCGTACGACCCCGCCCGGGACGCATGCCGCGTGGCGTACGACACATGCCCGGCACACACGTCGCGTGGCGTACGACACACGCCCGGGGCGGAAGTGTTCAGGGACGGGCACACTCCGGGGCGCCGCTCTCGCGTACGCTGACGGCTCACTCGCCCGTCGATGCCGGACCGCCCTGAGGGACCGTCCCCGTCCCCGGCTGGCCCGCCGAGCGCGAGGAACCAGTGGAGGTAGATGCATGTCCGGGACGACCACGGCCGTGGCGCGACTGCGCGCCGCAGGCGGCGGTGCCAACCGCTGGGTCGTCCTCTTCATGCTCTGCGTCAGTCTGCTGCTGGTCGCCCTGGACGCGACCGTGCTGCATGTCGCGGTGCCCGCCGTCACGGCGGATCTGCGCCCCAGCGGTGTGGAACTGCTGTGGATCGTCGATGCCTATCCGCTGATCTGTGCCGCCCTGCTCATCCTCTTCGGCACCCTCGGCGACCGGATCGGCCGCCGGCTGGTGCTGCTGGCCGGATACGGCATCTTCGGCCTCGCCTCGGCCGTCGCGGCATTCGCCGACAGCCCCGGGGTGCTCATCGCGGCGCGCGCCCTGCTGGGCCTCGGCGGCGCGATGATCATGCCCGCGACGCTGTCCATCCTGCGGACGGTCTTCCCCGACCGCCGGGAGCGGGCGATGGCGATCGGCGTCTGGAGCGCCGTCGCCGCTGTCGGCGCCGCCACCGGCCCCGTAGTGGGCGGCTTTCTCATCGAGCACTTCTGGTGGGGCTCGGTCTTCCTCATCAACATCCCGCTGATGATGGTCATCCTCCCGCTGGGACGCTTGCTGCTGCCGGAGTCCAGAGGAGGCTTCGACGGGCCCTGGGACGTCCTGGGCGCGCTGTTCGCCGCTGCCGGTGTGCTGGGGGCCGTCCTCGGGGTGAAGCGGCTCGGCGCCGGCCACGGACTGCTCGACGCGGGCACCGCCCCGCCGCTGCTGATCGGCGGCGCGCTGCTGGTGCTGTTCGTCCGCAGGCAGAAGCGCCGAAGGCATCCGCTGATCGACATCCGGATGTTCGCCACGGCCACCTTCTCCACCTCGGTCGGCTGCATCGTGCTCGCCATGCTCGCGCTGGTCGGCCTGCAACTGATCGCCGTGCAGTACCTCCAGCTGATCCTGGGGCTCGGTCCGCTGGAGACCGGTCTGCGGCTGCTGCCGCTGACCTTCGCCGCGATGGCGGCGGGCGCGACCGGCTCGTACACCCTGCGGCGGGCGGGGCCGCGCCGGATGGCCGGCTGGGGTTTCGTCCTGACCGCATCGGCCGTGCTGCTGCTGGTCATGATGGGCCAGGAGGACCGGCCGCTGCTGATGACCACCGGGTTCGTCCTGCTCGGCTTCGGGCTCCAGACCACTCTGTTCGCCGCCTACGAGTCGATGCTCAGCGAGGCACCGCCGGAGCACGCGGGCGGTGCGGCGGCGATCGGCGAGACCTCGTACCAACTCGGCGCGGGCATGGGGATCGCCCTGCTCGGCAGTGTGATGAACGCCGCCTACGCACCCGCCTTCAAGACGCTGGCCGGTGTCCCGGACTCGGCGGGCACCGCGGCCTCGCACTCGCTGGGCGAGGCGTACCAGGTGGCCGACCGGCTCGGCGGGCCCTCGGGGGAGATTCTGCGCGCCACCGCCCGCCACTCCTTCGTCAGCGGCCTCCATGTCACGCTGCTGGTGAGCGCGGGCCTGCTGCTGCTCGGCGCGCTGGCCGCGCTGCGGCTGCCGCGGCTGATGGACTGCTCGGTGGTCGAGAAGTGCCCCCGGCCGAGGCGCCCCGAGGTCTCCCTCCCGGCGAGCCGCGCTCCCGTCGAGACGAGCGGTTCCGGACGCGTCGAGACGAGTGGTTCCGGACGGGTCGAGGCGCGCGGGTCCGGACGCGTCGGGACGAGCGGGTCTGGACGGACGGCACGCTGACCCGTAGCGTCGGGCCCGTAACTACCACTGCTAGTTTTCGGCGGTGCCGGTTCCTGTGCGGCAGTTTCTGTCCCCGCCCTCACGCCGTCGGAGGTCACACTATGCCCGAACGCCCCGAACGCCCAGATTCACCCCGCTTCGACCCCCATGACCCCCTCGGCCTCGACGATCTGCTCGACCCCGAGGATCTCGCGATCCGCGACACCGTACGCACCTGGGCCGCCGACCGCGTACTGCCCCACATCGCCGACTGGTACGAGCGCGGCGAACTCCCCGGCATCCGGGAACTGACCCGGGAACTCGGTGCGCTCGGCGCCCTCGGGATGTCCCTGGAGGGCTACGGCTGCGCGGGCGCCACCCCCGTCCAGTACGGCCTGGCCTGCCTGGAACTGGAGGCGGCCGACTCCGGCATCCGCTCGCTGGTCTCCGTACAGGGCTCGCTCGCCATGTACGCGATCCACCGCTACGGCTCCGAGGAACAGAAGCTGCGGTGGCTGCCCGGGATGGCGGCGGGCGAGATCATCGGCTGCTTCGGTCTCACCGAACCCGACCACGGCTCCGACCCGGCCGGTATGCGCACCTACGCCAGGCGCGACGGCACGGACTGGGTGCTGACCGGCCGCAAGATGTGGATCACCAATGGCTCGGTGGCCGGGGTCGCCGTGGTGTGGGCCCGGACGGACGAAGGCATCCGAGGCTTCGCCGTACCGACCGGAACAGCCGGCTTCTCCGCGCCCGAGATCAAGCACAAATGGTCCCTGCGCGCCAGCGTCACCAGCGAACTCGTCCTGGACGAGGTGCGGCTGCCCGCCGACGCCGTCCTGCCGCACGCCACCGGTCTCGGCGGCCCGCTGAGCTGTCTGAACCACGCCCGGTACGGCATCGTCTGGGGCGCCATGGGAGCCGCGCGCGCGTGCTTCGAATCAGCGCTGGAATACGCGCGCACCCGCGAGCAGTTCGGCAGGCCCATCGGCGGCTTCCAGCTCACCCAGGCCAAACTCGCCGATATGGCCGTGGAACTGCATAAGGGCATCCTGCTCGCCCACCATCTGGGCCGGCGCATGGCCGCGGGGACACTCCGCCCCGAGCAGGTCAGCTTCGGGAAGCTCAACAATGTGCGCGAGGCGATCGACATCTGCCGCACCGCCCGCACCGTTCTCGGCGCCAACGGGATCTCCCTGGAGTACCCCGTGATGCGGCACGCCACCAACCTGGAATCGGTGCTCACCTACGAGGGCACCGTCGAGATGCACCAGCTCGTGCTGGGCAAGGCGCTCACCGGCCTCGACGCCTTCCGGTGACCGGAGGTCCACTGCCTCCGTGCCACCACCACGGCAGCCTCCGTGCCACCACCACGGCCGGCGAGCGCCCTGCTCAGCTCTGGTTGAAGAAGCCGTCCTGGGAGCGGCCCGGGGCCTCTCCGCTGACGACGTGCGTATGCGCGGGGCTCAGCAGGAAGACCCGGGTCGCCACCCGCTCGATGGAGCCGCGCAGCCCGAAGGTCAGACCCGCCGCGAAGTCCACCACGCGCTTGGCGTCGGCGGGCTCCAGCGAGGTGAGGTTCACAATCACCGGCACGCCCTCCCGGAACAGCTCCCCGATGCCACGGGCGTCCCGGAAACAGGTCGGTGAGACGGTCGCGATCCGGCGGCCCACTTCCGGGGCGGCGTCGGAGGCAACACGCACCTTCGGATCGGTGACCCAGGCGTCACCCGTCCCGGTGCCCTCGGCGTACTCGTCGTCGTCGTAGTAACGCTCGTCGCTGTCCTCGACGAGTCCCAGCCAAGCGCTCGCCTTGCGCACAGATCCCATCGACGCCTCCTTCCACTGCGGTCCGCTCACTAGCGGTCTTTCGTCTTTCCTGTCCCTATGGTCGACCATCATGCGGATCGCGCGCCAAGTGGATAGTCGCCGCGCAGGGTTTTCGTGACGGTACTGGTGCAGAAGATGTGGCGATTCGTCAGAGTTCTACCGGTGTACCGGGGGTGTTCAGCTGAATATATGAAATTCGTGCCAGATGGGTGACGTCGGGGACGTTCGGGTGAACGGGCCCTGGTTACGATGCCAGCGCACAGCGGAACGACCCACGGGGGGATCATTGTGTTCGGGATTGTCCGGCCCTGCAGTCATCGGCTCACCGATGGCCTCAAGACCGAGTGGATGGCTCATTTGTGCGGGCTCTGCCTGGCGCTGCGGGCCGACCACGGTCAGTTCGCCAGAGTCGTCACCAACTACGACGGCCTGATCGTCTCGGTGCTGACGGAGGCTCAGTCCGAGCGCACCGCCGCCCGGCGCACCGCGGGCCCCTGCCCGCTGCGGGCCATGCGCACCGCGCCCGTCGCCAGGGGCGAGGGCGCGCGCCTCGCCGCCGCCGTCTCGCTGGTCCTGGCCTCCGCGAAGGTACGGGACCATGTCGCCGACCGCGACGGGATGCTGGCCCGCAGGCCGGTGGCCGCCGCCGCGCGCAAGGTCGCGGCGGGCTGGGACAGGGCCGGGGCGCGCGCCGGAGCGGAGCTGGGCTTCGACACGGCGGTGCTGCTCGACGCGGTCGACCGGCAGCCCGGGATCGAGGCGCTCGCCGGAGTCGGCACCCCACTGCTGACGGTCACCGAGCCCACCGAGACGGCCACCGCCGCCGCCTTCGCCCATACCGCCGTTCTCGCCGGCCGGCCGGAGAACACGGCCCCGCTCGCCGAGGCCGGCCGGCTCTTCGGCAGGCTCGCGCATCTGCTGGACGCCGTGGAGGACCGGGAGGCCGACGCCGCCGCGGGCGCCTGGAACCCGCTCACCGGCACCGGTACCTCACTGGCCGAGGCCCGCAGGCTCGCCGACGACGCGGTGCACGGGGTGCGGCTCGCGCTGCGCGATGTCACCTTCACCGACGACAGACTGGTCCATGTGCTCCTCGCCCATGAGCTGGGCACCGCCGTGAACCGCGCCTTCGGCACCGTGGCCTGCTCGCACGAGGGACAGCTGTCGGCGGGGAATCCCTACCAGGGGGGCAACCCCTATCAGGGCGGTGGCCGCTACCAGAGCGGCGGCCCTTCGGGCGGCTCGGGCAACCCCTACGGGGGCGGCGGCCCTTCGGGCGGCAACCCCTTCGGCGGCACCCCTGGCGGCCCGCCGTCCGGCCCCGGCGGCCCGCCCCCCTTCGGCAGCGAACCCCCGAGGCCCAAGCGGCGCGGCCTGCTGGCCGGGTGCGCGGTCTTCACCGGACTGTTCTGCACCTGCCAGATCTGCTGTGCCAAGGAGTACGAGGGCCCCTGGTCGCGCAAGAAGCGCCGCGGCGCGTGCCGGGACTGCGATGGCCCGGACTGTGGCTGCGACGGCTGCTGCTGCCCCTGCGACTAGACACGTGTCACTGCGGCGGACGCCCGATGCGCC
>NZ_JBSGUP010000455.1:0-6685 GCF_053607985.1 Streptomyces sp. NPDC055078 | reverse complement strand
CCGCCGAGCCGCGCGGCGAGCACCTGCGCGTGGGGGCGCCATCGGCTGCCGACGAGCCAGCGGCGGAAGGACTTGCGGATGGGGTCGAGGACCAGCTCGCCCTCGTCGGAGACGCCGCCGCCGACGATGAAGGCGGAGGGGTCGAAGAGGGAGGCGAGGTCGGCGAGACCGGCCCCCGCCCAGCGGGCCAGCTCGCGGAAGGAGTCGACGGCGACCGGGTCGCCCCGGCGCGCTGCGGCGCTGATGTGCTTGCCCTCGATACCGTCGATGGTGCCGTCGCCGAGACCGAGGAGGATCTCCGCGTTCTCGGGGGTGGCGTAGGCGCGCTGGCGGGCGTAGCGGACGAGCGCGCGGCCCGACGCGTACTGCTCCCAGCAGCCCTGGTTGCCGCAGCCACAGAGCAGTCCGTCGGGGACGACACGGATATGGCCGAATTCCGCCGCCACACCGAACCGCCCCCGGCGCAGCTTGTTGCCCATGATGATGCCGCCGCCGAGACCGGTGCCGAGGGTGATGCAGATGACGTCGTCATGGCCCTGACCGGCGCCGAAGCGGTACTCGCCCCAGGCCGCCGCGTTGGCGTCGTTCTCCACGACGACCGGCAGGCCCGTGCGCTGCTCGACCTTGTCCTTCAGCGGCTCGTGGCGCCAGTCGATGTTGGGGGCGAACAGGACGGTCGCCCGCTTGTCGTCCACATAGCCCGCGGCACCGATGCCGACGGCCTCGACCTCGTGTCCGGCGCCCGCTCCGGCGACGGCGGTGCAGATCGCGTCGACAATGCCGTGCGAGGTCGACGGGGTGGGCACCTTGTGGGTCTCCAGAATGGTGCCCACTTCGTCGACGACGCCCGCCGCGATCTTGGTACCGCCGATGTCGACGCCGATGGTGAGTCCCATGTGTCCCTCAGTTTTCGGTCGAACTTGAGATCAACCGTACCCGAGCGGGACGTCTTCGTGATCAGTCGAGATCAGTCGAGATCGATGCGCTCGCCCGGCCCCGGGCCCTCGTCGCGCGGGTCGGTGCCGTCCGTACCGCCTGTGCCGCCTGTGCCGTCCGTGCCGCCTGTGCCGTCCGTACCGTCTGTGGCATCCCTGCCGTCCTGGGGCGCGCTCGGGCGCTGCTCGGTCCAGCGGCGCTCATGGCCCTCGACGGCGGACCGGTAGGCGGCGAGCAGTTCCCCGCCCGCGGCGGCGAGGTGGTCGAAGATCTCGGGGTTGCGCTCGATGACCGGCTCGACGGCGGACTTCGCCTGGTTGACCAGCTGCTGTACGGCGCTCTGGGCGGCCATCCCGGGCAGGGAGGTCTGGAACGGCAGCTCCTTGACCTTGTCGGCGACGGCTCCGAGGAGCTTGCGCAGCTCATCGGCGGCGGAGCCGGGCGGCGGACCGTACTGGGCCCGGCGGCGGGCCTTCTCCGCCGCGAGGTCCTCCGCGCACGCCTCCGCCCAGGCGTCGGCGTCAGCTTCGGCGTGGGGACGCTCGGTGGCATCGCTCATGGCGTACTCCTGCACAGGGGCGTTGGGTCGGCTGCGGGCTCTCGTATCTCCCGACGTTACCCGAACGGGCGCGAGCCGTTCAGTGCGCCGACCGTGCTTTCCAGGGTTCCGGGTTTCAGGGGCACGCAGCGCCTCAAGGGTCCGAGGCTTCAGGGCGTACGCGGCCACAGCCCGGGGTCGGGGGTGAACCGGACCCGCAGGACGCCGTCCGTGAGCGCAGCCCCGGAGACCGTGCAGCGGCGCAGCGCGGAGGGCAGCGGAACGATCCTGCGGAACGGGCCGACGGTGAGGACCAGTTCGTCGCCCCGGCGCACCAGGCCGATGTCCCCCTTGGTGGCCCCGGGGAGCGGGACCAGCCAGACGAAGGTGCCGTCCTCCTCGCGCCGGTCCTCGACCGTCCACGGGACATCGGCGGGCGGGGGGCCCGCCTCGATGCCCAGGGCGGTGAGATCGTCGAGTCCCCGCGGGTCGCGGCCGGTGTGAGGCAGCTCGCGCAGCGCTGTGCCGGGCGTCCACTCCTCGTACCACTCGTGCAGGGTCTTCTCCTGCTGGGCGGCGAGTGCGGAGAGCCAGGTGTCGGCGGAGTGCCGGGGCAGTACGCGGTTGGCGACGAGGGTGTCCACCCGCAGCCCGTGCAGGGCGAGCCCGGTGCGGGCGGTGCGCAGGGCGTCGGCCGCCGCGGGTCCGGGCTCGGCGACCAGGCGCAGGGTGGTGCCGGGGGCCTCGATCAGGCGCTGGACGGCGGCCAGTTCGCTGTCCCAGCGGGCGGTCGTCTCGTACAGCCACTGCGCGGGCATCGGGACTCCGGCGAGCTGGGCGAGCACCGGGCGCAGGGCGCGGGCGGCCTGCCGTTCGGGCGGGAGGAGCCGGCGCAGATAGCGGCGCAGCTGTGCGGGCAGGGCGAGCAGGGAGATCGTTTCGAGGACCGGTGGCAGGTCGATCACAACGGTGTCCCACTCCCCCGCCCCGGCGGTGGTCAGGGCACGCAGCAGGGCGAAGTGGTCGCTGCCGGGGAGTTCGGTCAGCTCCTCCTCCGCGAGGCGTGCCGCGCCCAGCAGTTCGAGCGCGGTGGCGCCCCGTTCCTGGAGGGAGAGGAACTCGGCGCGGAAGCCGGCGCCGGTGTCGATACGGGCGGCCCACAGCCCTTCGGCGACCTCAGTGGCCCCGGTGGTCCCGGCGACCTCAGTGGCCCCGGTGGTCCCGGCGACCTCAGTGGCCCCGGTGGTCCCGGAGATCCCGGTGGCGGCAGGGGGCGCGGCGGGCAGCGGCGTGCCGTAGACCTGGCCGGGCCCGGTGGACAGGAACAGCGTCCGGCTGCCGCGCGCCGCCTCCGCGAGGGCGCTCGCCGCGGCGACGGTGGTCCGGCCCGCGCCGCCGAGGCCGGTGACGAGGACCGTGCGCATCAGGTGGTGGGTCCGCTCTCGACGCGCTTCTTCAGTCCGGCGAGCGCGCGGTCGATGATGACCTTCTCCGCCTTGCGCTTGATCATCCCGAGCATGGGGATCTTGACGTCGACGGTCAGCCGGTAGGTGACCTCGGTCCGGTCGCCGCCGCCGACGGGGGCGAGGGTGTAGGAACCGTCGATCGCGCGCAGCATCTGGGACTTCACCAGGGTCCAGCTGACCTGGTTGTCCCCGTTCCAGGTGTACGCGAGGACATGGTCGTCCTTGATCGCCCCGGCGTCCAGCACCAGTCTGACCTGTTCGGCACGGCCCTTGGCGTCGGTGGCGAGCACCTCGGCGACCTTCACCTCGCCGGTCCACTCCGAGTAGCGGGCGAAGTCGGAGATCACTCCCATCACCTCGGCCGGTGCCGCTTCGATGGTGATGCTTGAGCTGGTGTGTTCCGCCATCGCTGCGGCTCCTCAACAGTGCGGTACGACCGGGGGTGGTGTGGTGTGCAGGTTATCGCGACCGGGCCGCCGCCCGGCCCATGGGACGGTGCGGGACCGGACGGGCAGCGGCCCCCGGGGGTGTCACCGGGGCGGCCCCCGGCCGTCACCAGACGAGCGTCCACGGCCGGCCCGTCGAGGCGAAGTGCCCCACGTTCACGCACTCGGTCGCGGCGACCCGCATCCGGGCCGCGAGCGGCTGGTGGACATGGCCGAACAGGGCGTACCGGGGGCGGGTTCGGTGGATCGCGTCCAGCAGGGCGGGGCTGCCGCGCTCGAACCGGCGGGCGACCGTGTCATAGGTCAGCTCGGGCACCTCGGGCGGAATGTGGGAGCAGAGCACATCGACGTCGCCGAGCGCCTCGACCTTCGCCGCGTACTCCTCGTCGGAGATCTCGTACGGCGTGCGCATGGGGGTGCGCAGTCCGCCGCCGACGAAGCCGAAGGTCAGACCGCCGATCTCGGCACGTTCGCCGTCCAGCACGGTGGTACCGCTGCGGGCGTACTCAGGCCAAAGGGCCGGGATGTCGACATTGCCGTAGGTGGCGTAGGTGGGGGTGGGAAAGGCGGCGAACAACTCGGCGTACTGGCGGCGTACGGCCGACTCGATGGCGGCGTCCCGGTCCACGTTCAGTCCGGCCCAGAGCCGGCGGCCCAGGTCGCGTGCCTCGTCGAAGCGGCGGGCGTTGCGGAGCGACACGATCAGATCGGCGTTCTCGACCCCGAACAGATCGGGAAAAATTCCCCGGGAATGATCGGCGTAGTCGAGGAAGAGGACGAGATCACCCAGGCAGATCAGCGCGTCGGCGCCATCGCCGGCTTTGGCGAGATCCTTCGCATTGCCGTGCACATCGCTGACCACATTGACCCGGACACCTCGTGCTCCTCGCATGGCGATCACCCTAGATCTCCGGCGTGTCCCCCGGACAGAGGGGGCGCAAGGGGAGGCCAGAGGGGGTCCGGCCCGGACCGTCGGCGGGGCGGCGGGGCCGGGTCCGCCGTTCTTCCGGGCGGGCGCGGCGGTGGACTACCCTGCGCGAGGTACCGCCATATACGTGTGACGCAGAGAACATCTGGCCTGAACCCCCTATCCGGAATCGAGTACCGGTGGGTAACGTCCGGGCAGTCCAGTCGTGCTCGCCTCCCTGAGCACCTGCCCGATCTTGGACCGCAGCCGGTGCATCACACAGAGCCGTGGCGCCGGCGCCCGATGAGGAGCAGCAGTCTTGCGCGAGTTCAGCCTTCC
Source organism: Streptomyces sp. NPDC055078 (assembly GCF_053607985.1). Taxonomy (NCBI): domain Bacteria; kingdom Bacillati; phylum Actinomycetota; class Actinomycetes; order Kitasatosporales; family Streptomycetaceae; genus Streptomyces; species Streptomyces sp. NPDC055078. Next base: position 2,053 of record NZ_JBSGUP010000455.1, on the reverse strand, counting down.
GGCCCTGTACGAGGTCCCCGCGGACGGCAATCTGACCGATCTGATCTGCCGTAACGCCGCCCAGTATCCCGATGTGGCGGTGATGGGCAGAAAGGTGGCGGGCGCCTGGACGGACGTCAGCGCCAGGCAGTTCCTCGCCGAGGTGCGCTCGGCCGCGAAGGGCCTGATCGCCGCTGGGGTGAACCCCGGCGACCGGGTGGCCCTGATGTCCCGTACCCGGTACGAGTGGGTGCGGCTGGACTTCGCGATCTGGAGCGCCGGGGCGGTGACCGTGCCGGTGTACGACTCCAGTTCGGCCGAGCAGGTCTCCTGGATCCTCGCCGACTCGGGCGCGGTCGCGGCGATCGTGGAGAACGCGGATCACGCCGCCGCCGTGGAGTCCGTACGGGACGGGCTGCCGGCGCTGCGGACGGTCTGGCAGATCGACGCGGGCGCGGTGGACGACCTGGTCGAGGCGGGGGCGGAGATCTCCGAGGCGGTCGTGGACGAGCGCAGTTCACTCGCCAGGGCGGACGATCCGGCGACGATCGTCTACACCTCGGGCACCACGGGCCGCCCCAAGGGCTGTGTGCTGACCCACCGCAGTTTCTTCGCGGAGTGCGGCAACGCGGTGGAGCGGCTGAAGCCCCTCTTCCGTACGGGTGAGTGCTCGGTGCTGCTGTTCCTGCCCGCCGCGCATGTCTTCGGCCGGCTGGTCGAGGTGGGCGCGATGATGGCGCCGATCAAGCTCGGCTGTGTCCCCGACATCACGAACCTCACCGAGGAACTGGCCACCTTCCGGCCGACGCTGATCCTCGGGGTGCCCCGGGTCTTCGAGAAGGTCTACAACGGCGCGCGCGCCAAGGCCCGGGCGGACGGCAAGGGCCCGGTCTTCGACCGGGCGGCGCGGACGGCGATCGACTACAGCCGGGCCCTGGACACCCCGTCGGGCCCGGGGCTGGGTCTGCGGCTTCGGCACACCGTGTTCGACAAGCTCGTCTACGGCAAGCTGCGGGCGGTGCTGGGCGGGCGCGGCGAGTACGCGATCTCCGGCGGCGCGCCGCTCGGCGAGCGGCTGGGGCACTTCTTCCGCGGTATCGGCTTCACGGTGCTGGAGGGTTACGGCCTCACCGAGTCCTGCGCCGCCACCACCTTCAACCCCTGGGACCGGCAGAAGATCGGTACGGTCGGCCAGCCGATGCCCGGCACGGTGGTACGGATCGCGGACGACGGCGAGGTGCTGCTGCACGGCGAGCATCTCTTCCAGGGGTACTGGAACAACGAGGCGGCGACCGCGGAGGCGCTGGCCGACGGCTGGTTCCACACCGGCGACATCGGCGCCCTCGACGAGGACGGCTATCTCACGATCACCGGCCGCAAGAAGGAGATCCTGGTGACCGCGGGCGGCAAGAACGTCGCGCCCGCGGTGATCGAGGACCGTATCCGCGCGCATGCGCTGATCGCGGAGTGCATGGTGGTGGGCGACGGGCGGCCCTTCGTGGGCGCGTTGATCACCCTGGACGAGGACTTCCTCGGGAGGTGGGCGTCGGACCACGGCAAGCCGGCCGGTTCGACGGTGGCGTCGCTGCGGGAGGACCCGGAGCTGCTGGCGGAGATCCAGCGGGCGGTCGACGACGGCAACGCGGCCGTCTCCAAGGCGGAGTCGGTACGGAAGTTCCGGGTGCTGGCGGCCCAGTTCACCGAGGAGGCGGGGCATATCACGCCCTCGATGAAGCTGAAGCGCAATGTGGTGGCGAAGGACTTCGCCGATGAGATCGAGGCGATCTATCACGCCTGAGCGACCGTGGCCTCCCGCCGGGTAAGCCGTGTCCCGCCGGGCCCGGGTGCGCGAATCCTGCCCGCCCGGCGACCGTGGCCTCCCGCCGGGTCCGGCCCGAACCCGGGACGCCCGGGCGCGCGAAAAAACCAGCCCGTCCGGCGATTGAGGACGGACCAGTGCGCCGACCCGGCCCGAACCCGGACGCCCGGCTCGGGCCCCACCCGGGCGCTGCCCGGACCCGCTCCTCAAACGCCGGAGAGGCTGAAATGCCCGGGCTCCCGGAGAGTACGGGTG
>NZ_JBSGUP010000454.1:0-6709 GCF_053607985.1 Streptomyces sp. NPDC055078 | reverse complement strand
GCGTCCGCCGGGGCACGGGCGGAGGCCGCGACGTCGGCCACCGCCCGGCGCTCGGGAAAGTCTGTCGAGGTCACCGCACTCGGTACCCCGGACACCAAGGTCGTCGCCCACCCGGACGGCACCGTCACCGCCACGATGTACAACCGCCCGGTCCGGGTCCGCAAGGGCTCGGGCTGGGTGCCGGTCGACACCACCCTCGTGGTCCGGCCCGACGGGTCCGTCGCCCCGAAGGCGGCGGCGGTCCCCGTCGTCTTCTCCGGTGGCGGGACGAAGGCCGCGCCGCTGGCCCGCGCCCGGCCCCGGGGCGCCGAGTTCGGGCTCGACTGGACAGGCCGGCTGCCCCGGCCCGTACTGGACGGGGACACCGCCGTCTACCGGTCCCTGCTGCCCGGGGTGGACCTGCGGCTCACGGCCACCGGCACCGGGTTCGCGCCCTCGCTGATCGTCCGTACGGAGGCCGCCGCGCGGGACCCGAGGCTGCGGGCGCTCCGGTTCGGACTGCACCGGAAGGGTGCCGCCACCCTGACCGGCGCGCTGGGCCCGGCGGCACCCGCCGCCCAGTCCGAGGCCGGTGAGGGGAGGACCGCACGGCCCGGCACGCCGGAGGGACGGCCAGGGAGTACGGCGAAGGCCGGGAAAGGACCGAGAACCGGGAGTACGGCGAAGAGCGGGACCGGGCCGAGGGACGGGAGTGCCCCGAAGGCCGGCAAGCGCCCGGCGGCCTGGCAGGGGGCGACAGGGCCGCGTGCGCTGGACGCCACCCCGGTCCGCTGGCGGGTCTCCCGCGACGCGGTGACCGTCGGCGCGGGAGCCGCCCTCGCCGCCCCCGGCTCCACCTATCCGATGACCGTGAACGGGCCGGTCTGGGGCAACAAACTGCACTGGATGGTGCTGTCCCACAACACCCTCACCGGGGCGAAGGCCGCCTTCTGGGACTCGGCGTTCATCGGCCGGGCCGGCCGGGCGCGGGGTGAGGAGTTGCGCTGGCGCTCCTACTACGAGATGAACACCGCGGCCCTCGCGGGCAAGCGTGTGATCTCCGCACAGTTCTCCATCCACCAGTGGTGGGCCGACTCCTGCACCCCACAGCCCGTGGAACTGTGGCACATCGACAGGATCAGCCCCGCCACCACCTGGGACACGACCCGGTTCCACCGCAAGGTCGGCCAGTCCTCCCTGGGCTGGGGCCATGACGCGACCTGCGAGGCCCAGCCGATCGGGTTCGACGTCAAGGACCTGATGAGAGAGGCCGCGGACAACCGGTGGCCGACCACCTCACTGGCACTGAAGGCGGACGAGGGCCCCGATTCGTATGCGCCGAAGGAGTTCCTCGACAAGAGGACCCCGGGCCTCCAGGATCCCATCCTGGCGATCACCGGCACGTACAACACCGTCCCCGACCGGGCGACCGGCCTTGCCGTGGGGGCGAAAGGCTGCGGGACCGGAGACCTGGTCATCAAAACCACCACCCCGAAGCTCTCCGCCACGGTCACCGACCCCGACACCCCCGGCAACGGCGCGCACCCCGCCGCTGTGTTCCGGTGGTGGGAGGGGGCCGGAGCGCCGACCGGCCAGGTGTTCAGCAGCCGCCACACCGGAATGGCCGGCACCCGGGCGAGCCTGGAGCCGGATCCGTCCCAGGCCCTGCGCGACGGCGCCACCTACACCTTCGGTGTGACCGCCGACGACGGCATCGACTCCAGCGACGGCACACCCTGGTGCACCTTCACCGTCGACGCCACCAAGCCCACCACCACACCTGCCATCACCTCCACGGACTTCCCCCCGAGCCCGGCGATCGGGCCACCGCTCTACACCCAGGGCCGGTTCACCCTCGACGCCAGGGGAGACCACGACGTCACCGGGTTCGCGTACGGATTCGGCAGCAGCACCAAACCCGAGCTGAAGGATGAGATCGTCGCAGCCGACGCACCCGGCGGCAAGGCCGTGATCAGCCATATCACGGACCGGGTCACCAAGTTCTCCTCGTTGAACTACCTCCGTGTCGTCGCCGTGGACCGGGCCGGGAACCATGCGGAGGACACAGCGGCGGCCGTCTACGCCTTCAGGACCCCGGACGTCATCACCGCCGGCACGGTGTACGCACACTGGAGCGCCGACTCCACCGCCGACGGGCGGCTCAGGGACGGTCCTCCGGGAGCCGCCAAACAGCCGTCCTTCCACGCGCCGATCACCGGGAACATCACCGAGATCCCGGACCGCATCGGCAACCGGGGCGCGATACGGCTCGACGGCACCGCCTCCCACGCCGCCACCGCGTCGGCGGTGGTCCGGCCCACCGGCCGGAACACCTTCGGCAGCTTCACCGTCATGGCCTGGGTGAAACTGGACCGTACGAACGACTGGGCCACCGCCGTCAGCCAGGACGGGCCCACCCACAGTGGCTTCGCCCTCAAGTACAGCCCCTATCCGCGCTCCTGGGAATTCTCCATGCCGCGCGCCGAGGCCGCCGGAAGCGAGGGCACCGCCGCCGTCCGGTCGGTCTCCTTCGCACAGGCCGGCCTGTGGACCCATCTGGCCGGTGTGTACGACGACACAGCGGGCCGGATGCGGCTGTTCGTCAACGGACGGCAGGCGGACGAGACGAGTCACACCAGCACCTGGTACGCGTCCGGGCCGACCGCCGTGGGCCGGGCCAAGTACAACGGCCTCCTCGACGACTTCTGGCCGGGCGATCTGGACGAGGCGCAGATCTACCCGTGGGCCGCGTCCCCGTTCGAGGTACGGCACCGGATGAAGGACACCGCGTCGTACGGGCCGAACGCGCAATGGCCCCTGGACGAGGGCTCCGGCCGCACCGCCGCCGACAGCACACCCAACGGCGGCCACACCCTCGCCCTCCACGACGGTACGTCCTGGGCCGCACCTGGCCGCCCCGGCAGCGGCGCTGCGCTCCGCCTCGACGGGCGCGAAGGACACGCCTACACCTCCGGCCCGGTGGCCGCCAGGACCGGGGAGAACACCTTCGGCAGCTTCACCGTCACGGCCTGGGTGAAACTGCACAGCCGGGCCGCGTATGTGTCGGCGGTCAGTCAGGACGGCCGCTACGACAATGGATTCAACCTCGGCTACTCGTCGTACCCCAGCGCCTGGACCTTCGGTATGAGCGCCACCGACGCGGAGACGACCGGCGGCGGGGACGGCTATCTGCTGTCCGATGTGATGCCGCAGACCGGTGTGTGGACCCATCTCGCCGGTGTGTACGACCACACCGCCGGGACGATCAGCCTCTACGTCAACGGGAGGCCCGCCGGGTCCAAGGCCCACCGCAGCACCTGGTACGCCGAGGGCGCGACGACAATCGGCCGCAGCAAGCACGACGGCTGGCTGACGAACTACTGGCCGGGGGAGATCGACGACGTCGCACTGTCGGACGGAGCCAGGACCGCAGCCGAGATCAAGCAGGCCATGGGCGGCCCGTCGTTCGCCCCCGGCGGCCGATGGGCCCTGGACGACAGCCCGGCCGACGAGACCGGCCACGGCCACACGCTGTCCCTGTGGAACGGTGCCACCTGGACGACGGGCAAGGACGGCCAGGGCGGCGCCCTGCGCCTGGACGGTCTTGACGGGCACGCCCACACGGCCGGCCCGGTGATCCGGCCCGACAAGGCGTTCACGGTCGCCGCGTGGGTGAAACCGGACGCGCTCGACCGCTATCAGACCGTGGTGAGCCAGGACGGGCCCCTGACCTCCGGTTTCCGGCTCTTCTACGCCCACGACGCCCTGAACAACGTCCGCTCGTGGTCCTTCGGTATCGCCGGTGACACCGGCTCCGGCGGGACCGTGCCCGACGGGCTCGTGACGGCGACGACAGCCCCCCGAGCGGGCGTGTGGATCCATCTCGCCGGGGTCTACCGGCCCCCCGGGCCGGGGCAGTCCCAGGGCGAGATGCAGTTGTTCGTCGACGGGCGGCTCCAGGCGTCCGCTCCGTACACCAGTGTCGCGACCGCCGAGCAGGTCCTCGCCATCGGCCGGGGCAAGAACGGCGGCTTCTACGTCGACCGGCTGGCCGGCACCGTCGACCGGGTCGAGGTGCGTGACTCGGCGGCCCTTCCGGAGGAGATCCGGGCGATGGGCGACATCGCCATCCCCTCGTTCGAGATGAACAATCCGGCCGCGATCCCGGATCTGGGGACCGTGGAGAGCCAGCTGGCCACGACCGGGCTCACCCCCGACATGGCGGGCCATCTGAAGGTCGATGTGGACATCGCCCACCCCTACCGGGGCGATCTGACGCTGTATCTGGTGGCCCCGGACGGTACGGAGTACGCGCTGGACGACCTCAGGGGCACGGGCGATGTGGACGGCTTCAAGAAGTCGTACTCCCTCAACGCCTCCGGGGAGAGCGTCAACGGCACCTGGAAGCTACGGATCAAGGACGGCGTCATCGGGGACACCGGCACCCTCACCGGCTGGCGGATCTCCGCGCCGATCACCAACACCCCCGCACCGGCCGCTCCCTGGCCGGCGCAGCCAGGACCCGCGTTCCAGGCCGGCAGCAACACCGTCACCGAGCGGGCGCTGACCGTCGCCGGCACCCCGGGCAAGGCGCCCTCCAACCTCCAACTGGACCTGGCCACCAGCGGCGGAGACGGCTACAGCCTGAGGGTCTCCCTGATCGCGCCTCCCCGGCCGGGGAGGACGAAGGAGGAGGTCCATGTCCTGTACGACAGCGAGAAGCCGCCGCCCGCGGTGACGGACGCCTGTGGCCGCGGTCAGCCGAACCCCTACACCCTGCGGAAGCGGTACATCGTGGACGCGTCGGCCTCCCCGGCGAACGGTGCCTGGAAGCTGAGGTTCGAGCACTCGTCGGGCAGCGGTGCGCCGAGGGTGGACGCGTGGCGGCTGTCGTCGCCCATCGGCCTGACGGCGTCCACCACCGCGCCCGAGACCAAGTTCGCCAACCCCGCCGACGTACCGCTGACCTATACACACACCTACAGCGACGCCACCGCCTGCGGGATCCCGGGGGCGGAGGCCAAGGACCTGCGGGTCGCCGTGGACATCCGCCACCCCAACCGCGGTGATCTCAAGCTTGAGCTGGAGGCCCCGGGCGACGCGAAGACATATCTGCTGGAGGACATCCCCGACTACGACACCGGGGAGGACGTACGCAAGACATACACGATCCCCGGTGCGGCGCAGCTCCCGAACGGCACCTGGGCGCTGAAGGTCACCGACACCAAGCTGGCGTGGGCCGGGCACGTCAACGAATGGAGTGTGCAGCTCCTCCCCTCCGCCGAAGCGACCTTCAAGCCCGGCTGGAACGGGCAGAACACCACGGACGTGCCGATCACCGACGACGGCTGGAGCGAGTCGCCGATCACGGTCGAGGTCGACAAGGGGACCATGGCTCCGAAGGTGTGGCAGGTGTCGGTGGCCCTCCGGCACACCTACCGAGGTGATCTGGCGCTGTATCTGGAGGCACCGGACGGTACCGGCTATCTGCTGGAGGATCTGACCGGCGGCGGTGACGCGGACGACTTCACCAAGTCGTACACCGTCAACGCGTCGTCCGAGATCGCGCAGGGGGTGTGGAAACTACGGGTGCTGGACGCCGTATGGGGGGACACCGGTCTCATCGACTCCTGGAGTCTGACACCCGCGCCCTTCGCTCCTGCCCTCACCACGACCCGGACCCCGGTACCCGATCTGGCCACCGCCGAGAGCCCCCTCACCGTCGCCGACGGCACCGGCAACGCACCCAACGGGCTCCAGATCCAGCCCGCCATCACCCATGCCAGGCCCGACCAGCTGGTGATCACACTCCTCGGGCCGGACGGGACGGCGTACCCCCTGCACGACAGAAAGCCGGTCCTGCCGCCGGTGTTCACGATCGACGCGTCCTCGAAGGCGCTGAAGGGCACCTGGAAGCTACGGGTCCAGGACACGGTGGCCGGTGAAGCGGGCTCCATCGACTCATGGGGACTGGTCCTCACCCCCCGGGTCGCCTGGCCGGAGCAGCGTGGACCGGCCTTCACGGTGGAGGGGGCGTCATCGGGTACGGAGGTGTCGTCGTGGCGGACGGTGTCGGGGATCGCGGGGAACGCTCCGGCGGATCTGCGGTTGCGGGTCGACACGTCGTACTCCTGGGCGAGTGAGCTGGAGATCGCGCTGGTCGCACCCGACGGCACCCGCTATGTGGTCCACGACCGGGGGGAGGTGCTGGCGCGGGTGTGGACGGTGAACGTCTCGGGGGAGACGGCGAACGGGGCCTGGCGGCTTTCGGTGAAGCGGCACAGCACCTGCTGCGCGGTGAGGATCGACGGCTGGCGGATGTGGTCCCCGGTCAACCAGCAGGCCACAGCGCCCGCCCCGGTGACGAAGTTCGCCAACGGCACCGATCTGGCGATCCCGGACGACGGTTTCGGGAACGAGAGCCCGGTCACGGTCTCCGGCATCCCCGGCAACGCGCGCGCCGATCTGCGGGTCACCGTCGACATCCGCCACCCCCGGCGCGGTGACCTCGTCATCGGACTCCAGGCCCCCGACGGATCCCTGTATCCGCTGGAGGACTTCCCCGACTCCGATACCGGCGCCGATGTGTTCAAGCAGTACGTCGTCAACGCCTCGGCGGAACCCGCCAACGGCACCTGGTACCTCACGGTCCGGGACATCAGAACCGGCGCCACGGGGACCGTCGACGGCTGGAGCCTGGGGCCGGCCTGATCCATCGGAGGGGCCCTGG
>NZ_JBSGUP010000453.1:0-6710 GCF_053607985.1 Streptomyces sp. NPDC055078 | reverse complement strand
TTCAGCCTCGCCTGGGGGTACCGCCCAGGCGAAGCTCTGGGGGAGTTTGAGGCGCGGGGTCCGGGGCGGAGCCCCGGTGCGGGGGGCCGGGCTACTGGCCCGCTACCGCCGCGACGGCGATGATGGCGAACATCAGGACGAGGACGCCCGCCATGATCTGATTCCTGGTCTTCGTTTTCACGTCACGAGACTAACCCGGCGCCTCCCCCGCCCCTCCCCCCAGGTCCCACCTGCCCACCGTCTCGTACCGGGGCACCTCCCCCGCCACCCCGCCCCCGGGAAGACTGCTGCGGACGAGCACCAGCTCCGCGACCTCCCACGGGGTGCCCTCGAAGGCGCGCAGTTCGTCGGCGTACGGGCGGACTCCCCCGTCCTCCCGGCTGCGGGCGATCGTGAGGTGAGGGGTGTAGCGGCGGTGCTCCTCCATGGAGACGCCCGCGCGGCGGGCCGCCGCGTCGGAGCGGTCCGCGAGGAGGCGCACCTCGGCGATACCGCCGGCGGCGCCCGCCCACAGGACACGGTCACCGAAGTGGCCGCCGCTGTGGATGCGCAACGGGAAGGGGGGTGTCCGGTGGGCGGCCCGGGCGAGGCGTTCGCGCAGCTCGGGCAGGAGCCGGTCGTCGACCTCGCCCATGAACGCGAGAGTGAAGTGCCACCCCGCCCGGCCGGTCCAGCGGAGTCGGTCCGCGCCGGGCAGGGTACGCAACCGGTCGACTTCGAGGCCGAGTTCGTCGCGGGCCCCGGTCGGTGGCAGTACGGCGGCGAAGAGTCTCATGCCGTCGAGTCTGACCCACGGGGCGCGCTCCACGCCTGTGCCGTGCGCGGGCGGCTCCCCGGCGTCCCGGTCCCGAACAGGCACAGACGTACACAGGCATACACGTCGACAGACGAACCTGAACGGACCCGAACGGACCCGAACAGAACCGTCAGACCAGTCAGAACAGTCAGGCCGCCGCCGTCAGGCTCTTCCTCGGCTTCTCGGGGTCCTTGGAGTCGGAGTCCCCGGGGTCCTTGGGCACGAAGGCGAGATGCTTACGCCCCCGCCGCAGATCCACCTTCAGCTTCAGGCCACCCGCCCGCGCGAGCATCAGCCCGACCCCCAGCGCGGCCAGCAGCGACACCAGCCCGCCGGCCGCGAAGCCGATCCGCGGACCGTAGGCGTCGGTGATCCAGCCGAAGAGGGGCGCGCCCAGGGGCGTACCGCCGACGAAGACCATCATGAACAGGCTCATGACCCGGCCCCGGACGGCGGGGTCGGTGGCCATCTGGATGCTGGAGTTGGCGGTGACATTGACGGTGAGACCGAACATCCCGATCGGCACCAGCAGCACCGCGAAGAGCCAGAAGCTGGGCGCGAAGGCGGTCACGATCTCCAGCAGGCCGAAGAGCACCGCCGCGCCCACCATCAGCCGCAGCCGGGAGGCGCCGCGCCGGGCCGCGAGGAGCGCGCCGACGAGGGAGCCGATGGCCATCAGGGTGTTGAGCAGGCCGTAGGTGCTGGCGCCGGAGTCGTAGACGTCGTGGACGAACGCCGAGAGCCAGATCGGGAAGTTGAAGCCGAAGGTGCCGACGAACCCGACGAGGACGATCGGCCAGATCAGCTCGGGGTGCGTGGAGACATAGCGAAGCCCCTCCCTGAGCTGGCCCTTGCCGCGCGGGGTGCGCTCGGACCTGTGGAGTTCGGAGGTGCGCATCAGCAGCAGGGAGGCGATGGGCGCGATGAAGGACAGTCCGTTGAAGAGGAAGGCGTAACCGCTGCCGACGGCCGTGATCAGCACACCGGCGACGGCGGGGCCGACGAGCCGGGCGGACTGGAAGTTGGCCGAGTTCAGGCTGACGGCGTTGGCGAGCTGGTCCGGGCCGACCATCTCGGAGACAAAGGTCTGCCGGGCCGGGTTGTCGACGACGGTGACCAGTCCGAGCAGGAAGGCGGTGAGATAGACATGCCAGACCTCGACCTGACCGGTGAGGGTGAGGACGGCGAGCGCCAGACCCGTCATTCCCATCGCGATCTGGGTGGCCAGCAGCAGGGGCCGCTTGGGCAGCCGGTCGGCGAGGACCCCGCCGTACAGGCCGAACAGCAGCATCGGCAGGAACTGGAGGGCGATGGTGATACCGACCGCGGACGCGGAGCCGGTCAGGGTGAGCACCAGCCAGTCCTGGGCGATGCGCTGCATCCAGGTGCCCGTGTTGGAGACCACCTGGCCGGTGGCGAAGAGCCGGTAGTTACGGATCTTCAGGGAGCTGAACATGGTGGTAGGTGCTGGTGCGGGTGCGGAGTCTGCTCCGGGTCCCGTACTCAAAAGCGTTCGCCTCCTCGGCGGTGCGGCTATAGGTGCGCGAGTTTCTCCAGCACGGGAGCCGCCGCGCGGAGTTTGGCCCATTCGTCTTCGTCGAGCCCTTCGGCGAGGGTGGCCAGCCAGGCGTTCCGCTTGCGGCGGCTCTCTTCGAGCATGGCTTCGGCCCGCTCGGTCGGGCTGACGACCTTCTGTCTGCGGTCATCGGGGTGGGGCTCCAGCCGGACCAGCCCCTTGGCCTCCAGCAGCGCCACGATCCTGGTCATGGACGGCGGCTGGACATGCTCCTTGCGGGCCAGCTCACCGGGGGTGGCCGAGCCGCAGCGGGCGAGCGTGCCGAGCACCGACATCTCGGTGGGGCTCAGCGATTCGTCGACGCGCTGATGCTTCAGCCGTCGGCCCAGCCGCATCACGGCCGAGCGCAGTGCGTTCACGGCTGCGACGTCGGCGTCGGCGCCGCTCGCCGGATCAGGCAGCCCAGACAGCTCACTCATGGTCGTTAGCATAACTCATTACCCTGCCTAAATACCAGCCGCTTTCCCGCCGCCTCGACAGGGCCCTCACATCACCCGTACGAGTGATACTCATGCGGAAAGTGACACACCGGACATGCGGCTGCGGCGACCCTGACGTTATGCAATCGACAGTGCTCAGCCTGCGAATAGACGCGGAGCTGCTGGAGCGGCTCAGGCACCACGCGGCCAGGCGTGGTATGAGCGTCCAGGACTATGTGGTCCGGACACTCGTCCGCGACGACTTCGACGAGCGCTTCAAGGCGGCCGTCGACGAGACGGAGAAGTTCTACGGCCCGGCCACGGGCGTCCCGTAACGCCACGCCCGGCACCCGGACACCCCCGTATCGACGCCCCCGTATCACCGTCAGCGCAGGTCAGGACAGGTCAGCACAGCACAGGCCAGCACAGCTCAGAAAAGCTCATGAAAAGGCCGGCGCAGGTCAGCGCAGGTCAGCGCAGGTCAGCGGAGGTCGTCAGGTGAGCCCCAGCGCGGGCATCGCGTAGTAGAAGACGAAGACCGCCGACACCACATACATCGCGACCGGCACCTCGCGGCCCCGGCCCACCGCCAGCCGCAGCACGCTGAACGCGATGAAGCCGATGCCGATGCCGTTGGTGATCGAGTAGGTGAAGGGCATCATCACCATCGCCAGGAACGCGGGGACGGCGACCGTGAAATCGTCCCAGTCGATGTCCCGGATCGATCCCGCCAGGATCAGGAAGCCGACCGCGAGCAGCGCGGGCGTCGCCGCCTGCGAGGGGACCATCGTGGCGAGCGGGGTGAGGAAGAGCGCCACCGAGAACAGCGCCCCGGTCACCACGGACGCCAGACCGGTCCGGGCCCCCTCGCCGACCCCCGCCGTGGACTCCACGAAGCAGGTGGCCGCCGACGAGGAGGTCGCACCGCCCGAGGCGACCGCGATGCCGTCCACGAAGAGGACCTTGTTGATCCCGGGGAAGTTGCCGTCCTTGTCCATCAGCTTCGCCTCGTCGCCGACGCCCAGGATGGTTCCCATGGCGTCGAAGAAGCAGGACAGCAGCACGGTGAAGACGAACAGCACGCCGGTCAGATAGCCGACCTTCTCGAAGCCGCCGAACAGACTGACCTCGCCGACCAGCCCGAAGTCGGGGGTCGCGACCGGGTTGCCGGGCCACTTCGGGGTGGTCAGACCCCAGCTCGGGACCGTCGCCACGGCATCGATCACCATCGCCACCACCGTCATCGCGACGATGGAGATCAGGATCGCACCCGGCACCTTGCGGATGATCAGCGCGAGGGTGAGCAGCACACCGACGGCGAAGACGAGAATCGGCCAGCCGCCGAGGTGGCCGCCCTGGCCCAGGGTGAGCGGCACGGCGGTCTTGGCGATGTCCGGGATACGGGAGACGAACCCGGCGTCGACCAGGCCGATCAGCATGATGAAGAGGCCGATACCGATCGCGATGCCCTTGCGCAGACTGCGCGGCACAGCGCTCATCACGCGTTCCCGCAGCCCGGTGGCGACCAGCAGCATCACCACGAAGCCCGCGAGGACCACCATGCCCATGGCATCGGGCCACGACATCCGGGGCGCGAGCTGGAGCGCGACGACGGTGTTCACCCCGAGGCCGGCGGCGAGCGCGATGGGGACGTTGCCGATGACGCCCATGAGGAGGGTGGAGAAGGCGGCGGTCAGCACGGTGGCGGTGACCAGCTGCCCGGGGTCGAGGAACTGGTCGTGCATGTCCTTCGCGCTGCCGAGGATGATCGGGTTCAGCACGATGATGTAGGCCATCGCGAAGAAGGTGGCGAATCCGCCCCGGACCTCACGGGCGGTGGTGGAGCCGCGCTCGGAGATCCGGAAGAAGCGGTCCAGGCCGCCGGGGGTGCCCTTCGGCAGGTGCGCGGAGGCGTCGGCGGGGGCCGAGGGGGTCATTCCGTCCTCATCAGTCCTTGTACTTTCCTACGAATGAAACCTGTCGCAGGCAAACCGCTTCAGTATGAACATATAGGGAATCAAATGCACATCTGCGCGCGTAGATGTGACGCCATCCGGCCCACCCGGCCAGTCCCGCAGCCGGCCCACAGGGCCTGCCGCGCAGCCGACGCAGGGCCTGTCCCGCAGCCCGCTCCACAGCCCGACCTACACTGTCCGCATGGCGAAGTGGACCCCCCAGCACGAAGCACCCGAGCCCCTGGAGGGGCCCGTCGTCGCCACCATCACCGGGGGCACGATCATCTGGTTCGCCCTCTTCCTGGTCCAGATCCCGTTCTACGGCTGGTTCGACGACCGTGACCTGATGTGGTGGGTGTGGACCTGTCTGGCCGGGGGCGGACTGGGGCTGATCGGCATCTGGTACGTACGGAAGCGGGACGCCGCGATCAAGCGCGCCGAGGCGGCCGGAGCCACGGCGGGACCCGCCCGTACCCCCGCCGGGCCCGACGAAAGCCACTGAACGGGGCGGGAGGCACCGCAGCGGGTGCGAGCCGCCGAACCTGGTGCGAGCCGCCGCAGCAGGCGGGAGGCACCGACCGCAACAGGCGGGAGCAACCTCCGCAGGCGGGCGGCCCGTACTCCCCGGGGACGACCCGGGTCCTCCCCCGTCCTCCCCCGGTCTGATCCTCGCCCCCTCAGGGGGTGAAGTCCCGCCCGCGGCCGTAGCGTACGAGCATGACTCAGCGGGCGAGGATCGAGACGAACGGCCCCGAGCCGGGTGGCCCCTCCATCGACGCGGGGGCCGAGCTGGACCCCGTACACCCGGTGCGGCCACCGGGTCCCCGCGCCGGGGCAAAGGGGCTGACCTCGGCCGAGGTCGCGGAACGGATCGCGCGGGGCGAGGTCAACGACGTACCCGTCCGCTCGTCCCGCTCGACCGCCGACATCGTCCGGGGCAATGTCTTCACCCGCTTCAACGCCATCATCGGCGTGCTCTGGGTGATCATGCTGTCCGTCGCGCCCATCCAGGACAGCCTGTTCGGCTTCGTCATCATCGCCAACACCGGAATCGGCATCATCCAGGAGTTGCGCGCCAAGAAGACCCTCGACGGACTCGCCGTCATCGGCGAGGCCAAGCCGACCGTACGGCGCGACGGGAAGGCCGCCGAGATCTCCACCTCCGCGATCGTCCTCGGGGATCTGGTCGAACTCGGCCCCGGTGACAAGGTCGTCGTGGACGGGGAGGTCGCGGAGGCGGACGGCCTGGAGATCGACGAGTCCCTGCTGACGGGCGAGGCCGACCCCGTACTGAAACAGCCGGGCGACCCGGTGATGTCGGGCAGCTTCGTGGTCGCGGGCGGCGGCGCGTTCACCGCGACGAAGGTCGGACGCGAGGCGTACGCGGCGCAGCTCGCCGAGGAGGCGTCCCGTTTCACGCTCGTCCACTCCGAACTGCGCAGCGGGATCAGCACCATCCTCAAATATGTGACCTGGATGATGATCCCCACCGCGACCGGGCTGATCATCAGCCAGCTCATCGTCAAGGACAACAACTTCAAGGACTCGGTCGCCCGGACCGTCGGCGGCATCGTGCCGATGATCCCCGAGGGCCTGGTGCTGCTGACCTCCGTCGCCTTCGCCATCGGCGTCATCCGGCTCGGCCGCAAACAGTGCCTGGTGCAGGAGCTGCCCGCGATCGAGGGGCTCGCCCGCGTCGATGTGGTCTGCCTCGACAAGACGGGCACGCTGACCGAGGGCGGCATGGACGTGACCGAGCTGCGCATGCTCGGCGGGGCGGAGGAGTCGTACGTACGGAAGGTGCTGGGCGCGCTCGGCGCGTCCGACCCCCGGCCGAACGCCTCCCTCCAGGCGATCATCGACGCCTACCCCGATGGCACCGCCGGCGACGGCAACGACGGCGACGGCAACGGCGGCAGCCCCGGCAGCGGCTGGCGGTCCACCGGCGCCCTGCCGTTCTCCTC
>NZ_JBSGUP010000452.1:0-6715 GCF_053607985.1 Streptomyces sp. NPDC055078 | reverse complement strand
AGCCGTGCAGCAGGGTGTCGTGCCGGCTGCGGTGGATGTTCTCCAGCTCGCGGATCAGCTCCTGCTCACCCAGGCGGCGGGCATCGACGCCCCTGTGCGGGTTCTCGGCCTCCGTCATGGCAGCCGTTCTCCTTCCCCGTCCGGTGGATCCGTGGCGTTCCGGCCGGCGGGCCAGGTGCCACTCCCGCGCCTTGCGGGTACCCGTCCGCTCCATACCATCCGGCCCTCCTGCGGGCAGCCGCGCAACTCGGCTCCCCGGCGACCGGCCACGCACCGGGGAGCCGGAGGGCGGTGCCGAGCGGCGCGACTCGCGCGGCGGCGGGCGCAGGAGCAGGATGAGGGTGCCGGATCCAGGTCGCGCCCGCGCCGCTCCGCTCTCCTCGGCGGGCACGCCACGGGCCCGCGTACACCCCAGGACACGAGTGCGATGAACGAGAAGACGAGACCGGCCCAAGGGCTGGACACGACATCGAGCGCGGACATGTTCGGCGCGCCGTGCTGGGTCAGTCTCCTGGCCCGCGACCTCAAGGCGTCGCAGGACTTCTACGGATCCGTGCTGGGGTGGGAGTTCCGCCCGGGCCGGCTCGGCGACGACTTCAGCGTCGCGTTCCTCGACGGCTCCCCGGTCGCCGGGATCGGCGCGCTGGCGCCCGCCATGCGGGTCACCGTCACCTGGACCCCGTACTTCGCCATCACCGACGCCGATGTGGCGGCCGCGCGCATCCGGGAGCGCAGCGGCACGGTCGCCGTCGGCCCGCTCGCCTTCCCGCTGGGGCGCGGCGCGCTGGCTGCGGACCGGGACGGTGCGGTGTTCGGCATCTGGGAGGGGGCGCTCATTCCCGACTGGCAGTCCGGCCACAAGGACGCGCCCGCCTGGCTGCTGCTGCGGACCCGGAACGCGTTCGACGCGGCGATCTTCTACGGGGAGGTGCTGGACTGGGCCACCGAGCGCCCCGGGTGCTGCGATGTCGACTACGAGAACGACGAGGTCGTCCTCATCAGCCATGGCCATGTGCTCGCGCGGCTCAGCTCCGGCGCGGCGGGCTCGGCGGCCGATCCCCTGGAGCGGCCCCGCTGGGACATCCACTTCCCCGTCGCCGATCTGGACGCCACGGTCCGGGCGGCCGAGGTGCACGGCGGTACGGTCCTGGCACGCCGTACGACCCGCGAAGGCGGCCGGGAGGCGGCCGTCCGCGATCCCGACGGGGCCCTGTTCACGATCACCGGCCGGGATTGAGCACACCGGTCAACGGCGGGAGCCTGCCGGGTGCGCGGGCGGTGGGCATCGCGCGACCGGCCGGGTGCGCGGGCAGTGCGCGGCTGTGAGCGGCGCCGGCGGCTGATGTGCCCAACCGTCCGGCGCCTGCGTTCCCCCACGTGCGGGGAGCGTGTCCACCCGGTACCGCGATCCGGTGGGCCGAAACCCGCGGCGCGGAACCGTTCGGGTGTCCGGGCGGGTTCCGGGGGCAGGAGCGGTGGGGACCGAGTCGGCCGTCCCGGCCGGCCGCGACGGCTCGTGGTGCGAAGGGAGCGAGAGCGATGACCCGGATGTACGACTCGGACGCGGGCCCCGTGAGCGCGACGGCCGGAGCGCGGGCGGCATCCGGCGGGGAACACCACCGCCGGGCCGGAGGCCGGGGCACGGACGAGCGCCCGGTGAACGGCCCCGCCGGGGCCACCGGGACCGAGGCCGCCGGGACCGAGGCCACCGGCACCGAGGCGGACGCCCTGCGCGAGGAGGTCGCCGGGCTGCGTGAGGCACTCGCCTCGCACCCGGTGATCGACATGGCCCGGGGCATGGTGATGGCGACCGCGTCCTGCACCCCGGAGGAGGCGTGGCAGGTGCTGGTGAGCGTCTCCCAGCACAGCAACGTCAAACTGCGTGAAGTGGCCCGGCACATCGTGAACAGCACCCACGGGCCCCCGCCGCCCCCGGCGGTCCGGGCCGCGCTGCGGTCGGCTTACGCGGCCCTGCCCGGCCGGGGCCGGTGAGCCCGGGCTCACCGTCAAGCCCCAGCGGACGCCCAGGCACGTTCCGGGTGGCGGCGGCTGTCGTATCCCGGGGACGCCGACGCGGTCACCCGGGGACGCGCATCACGAACCAGACGGTCTTGCCGGTGCCGTGCGGAAGCCAGCCCCAGCCGTCCGAGAGCCGTTCCAGCAGATAGAGCCCGTGCCCGGAAGTGCGTGCCGCGCGATGGGGGCCGTGCGGCCGGGGCCGTACCGGACTGGTGTCGCTCACCTGCACCCATAGCCGTCCGGGACCGTGATCGAACCTCAGTTCGGATGGTGCGCCACCGTGCCGGCAGGCGTTGGCCACCACTTCGGAGACCAGCAGCAGCACATCGTCGGCGAGTACACGTCCGTCCGGCCCCGACAGGTCGTACCACTCGTCGAGGATCCGGCGGGTCAGCTCCCGGCAGCGGCTGACCACCCCCGGTCCGCCCTCCAGCGGGAATCCGCGGCTCTGGTACGCCCGTCGGTCTCTCTGCACCCACGCCATACAGTCCGCGTGCCCAGAAATCATCCGCTAATACCCCAGAAGCGGGCATTCACCAGGAGGCCCTCCGCACCCCGGCCGGGCGGAGGCCGAGGGGTAGAGGGACTGAGGAGTACGGCGTACGGACGGCCAGGGCGGGGTCCCCTCGTCCGGGGGGGGCCGGGCCATCCACCCCGCGCCATCCACCCCGGGGCGCACGCGACGGGCCGCAGACCCGCCCGGTCCCGCCCGGTCCCGGCCGGTCCCCACGGCCCGCTGATCCCGCCGGTTCCTGACGGGCGGGCGCTGGATCTAGCGTGATCTGCGGCGGGCCGGTGACGAGGTGTGGGGGTCCACCTCCGCCCAGACGACCTTGCCGTCGTCTCTCGGGGCCGAGCCCCAGCTCCTGGCCAGCCGGTCCAGGACGATCAGACCGTGGCCGCCCGGGAGGGAGACCTCGCGCGGGCGTGGTGCGGGCCGGTCGGGACTGCGGTCCGTGACCTCGATACGCAGGCCGTTCGGCCCGTTGTGCAGCGCCAGCTCGGTCGGTCCGCCCGCGTGCAGACAGGCGTTGGTGACCAGCTCGGAGACCAGCAGCAGAACGTCCTCGACCCGCTCCGCGCGCTCGCGCGCCACCGGGGGCCAGTCCCAGTCGGCGAGCGCGTCCGCCGTGAAGTCACGGCAGCGGCTCACGACCCCCCTGGTGTCGAACAGCGCCAGCCTTCGGGTCTGCCCCGGCCTCCGGAGGTGTGTGCCCATCAGCTCCTCCGGCTGGAGGGTGTCGTCCGCCCTGAGGGCGGACCCGGTATGGTCCGGTGCCCGCGCGTGCTCGGCGGCGGACAGGGCTCCGCCCCCGGCCGGGCCGGATGCGCCCTCTCCCGTATCCACGGCGCCGCCGGTACGGAGACCCGGGGGACACCGGCGGCGGGCCGGGGCCCACCGTGGGGACACTCCCCGTGACGGAGCAGGGGCGCGTCGGGCGGGCGGAACGAGGACGACACCGTCTAGGTCCGCCGCTCGTCCGCCAGGGCCGCGTCAAGGCTGTCGTACAGCGGGAAGACCGCGTCGGCGCCCGTGATGCCGAACATCCGCGCCACGGGCGGCTGCAGCGCGGCCAGTACCAGCCGGCCGCCGGCCTCCCGTGCGTCGAGCCGGGCCCGGAGCAGAACGTTCAGACCGGTCGAGTCGCAGAACTGGAGCCGCGCGCAGTCGACGAGGATACGGGCGGGGGCAGCCGCCACGCCCTGCCGCAGCGCTTCGCGCAGCGGCTCGGCCGTGTCGTGGTCCAGCTCGCCCGTCAGAACGAGGACGAGGACACCGGCGCCCGGCCTCATCTCGACGCCGAAGCGGCCGGCGGCCGCGCTGTCCCCCGCCGGCTCTCCGGCCGTTCCCGACGCCATGGGGTTCTCCCGCCTTCCTGACCCGTCGATCCGGCGCCCGGGTGTGGAGGGACGCTCCCCCGAGGCTGGCAGGGCGGGTCCACCGCCGCCAGTCGGAGCGCGATCACCACGGCCACCGGGCCCGGTCGTCCGGCTTCCCCGGATGCCCCGAAGGTGCCCATTGCGTACGCCCCGAAACACCCGCACGTTCCCGGATCCGCCGCGGCGGCAGGGGGCACGGCCGGGAGATCCCGGACGCCCCGCCGGGTCGCGCCGGGCGGCGGGGCCGAACCGTCAGCGTGCCGCGGCGCGTTCGCGCCGTCTGGCGCTCACCCACTGCCGGGCGGCGGCCAGCCGGGGGTACTTCTCACGCTGTTCCCGGGCGCTGCGGTCCAGCTCCTCCATCAGCCGCCGGGAGCGGTGGGCCGGGTCCAGCTCGTCCAGGATGCGGTCGACCTCCGTGAGCAGCGCACCGTGCAGCTGCCAGTGGCGCGGATGGCGGCGGACGCCGGCCAGGAGCAGTCCAGCGACCCGCTCGCGGCCGGCGGCGGCTGCCTCAAGCTCCCCGGCGAGCCGGTGCTCCGCCGCCTCGGCGCTCTCGCTGACCTGGCTGGTGACGAGGACGGCGAAGCTCACCAGGGCATCGGCGACATGGGCGAACAGCTCCTCGACGGCGAGGCCCACCTCGCGCGGGAAGAGGTCGTCATCGCCGCGTTCCCTGGCGAGGTCGGTCATGGTCCGGGCCAGCACCCGCAGCACCACCGCGCAGATCTCCAGGGTGTCGAGGCCCGTACGGAGCACCACCCGGTTCAGCAGGCCCTCCCTCACCCTCGGGTTGAGCCTGAGACTGTCCTCGGCCTGCCGCAGGGCCGCGTCCACCTCACCGATGTCGTTGTCGAGCCGCCGCGCCTCGTGGAGCCGGGCGGCGGCCGACTCCACGGAGGCGGGGCTGTTCAGTTCCTCGCCGAGCCGCAGCAGCAGCTGCCGCATGCGCCGGGCCAGTTCCCCGATGGAGTCCCCGGCGGTGCTCAGCCATACGGGCGGCACGAACAGCACATTGAACAGCAGCCCGACCACCGCGCCGATGAGGGTTTCGAGTACCCGGTCCCAGGCGGTGTCCGTCACCCGGGTGACACCGAGGACGAGCATCGCGCTGATGGCGACCTCGGGGACGAACTCACTCACCCGGACCACTCGCCCGACGATCAGCGACGCCAGGATGATCAGCCCGAGGCTCCACCAGGAGAGTCCGACGAGCACGCTGAAGCCGATGGCGATCAGTACGCCGACGACGACGGAGTTCACCCGCCGGATGCCCGTGGTGAGGGTGGAGTACAGGGTCACCTGGACCACGAGGAGCGCGGTGAGGGGGGCGGTGAGCGGGGCCGGTTCGCTGCTCAGCCAGAGAGCGACGACGTAGGCGATGGTCGCGGCGGCGGTGGAGCGCAGCGTCTGGACGACGGCGGGATCGCTCCGGTGCCTCCTGATGAACTCGCCCACCGACGCCCCGGCCGGCTCTCGCGTCTCAGGCAATGCCGCCACCCGTGTGTGGTTCCAGGGTCAGGACCTCGGGAGAAGCGGTCCGAGCGGTCCCGGGCCGAGGTTGAGATCCCCGGGCCGGAGCCCGAACTCCTCGCGCGGTAGGCCCATCCGGTCCTCCAGCAGCATCAGGCTAAGGCCGATCCGCTCCTTCTGCTCCCCGCGGGTTGCGTGCCCGCGCCCGCCCGAACCCCCCAAAACCGGGACGGGGCGGGGATTCGACATGCCGTCAGCCGGGTGCCGGGCCACAGTGGGAGGAGTCCCGGCGCACTTCCGGGGCGGGCCGCACACGAGGGGAAGGGGCCGGAATGGATCCCGTGGAGGCGCTGGACCGGGTCGCGTTTCTGCTGGAGCGCTCGCGAGCGGAGACGTACCGGGTCAGGGCGTTTCGTTCCGCGTCCGCCGCGCTCTCCGCGATGTCCGCCGACGAGATCGCCGAGCGTGGCGCCGGGAGGTCGCTGGAGGCCGTCAGGGGCATCGGGCCCAAGACCGCCAAAGTCGTACGGGAGGCACTCGCCGGCCGGGTGCCGGAGTATCTCCAGCGGCTGGAGGACGAGGCCGCCGTGCCGCTGGCCGAGGGCGGTGAGTCCCTGAGGGCGATGCTGCGCGGGGACTGCCATCTGCACTCGGACTGGTCGGACGGGGGCAGCCCGATCGAGGACATGGGCGAAACGGCGATCGCCCTGGGCCACGAGTGGGCCGTCCTCACCGACCACTCGCCCCGGCTGACGGTCGCCCGGGGGCTGACGGCCGGGCGGCTGCGCGAGCAGCTGGATGTCGTGGCGGAGCTGAACCGGCGGTGGGCGCCCTTCCGGCTGCTGACCGGTATCGAGTGCGACATCCTGCTGGACGGTTCGCTCGACCAGGAGCCCGAGCTGCTGGACCGGCTGGACCTGGTGGTCGCCTCGGTCCACTCCGAGTTGCGTATGGAGTCAGCGAAGATGACCCGCCGGCTGATCAGGGCGGTGCGGAACCCGCTGGTCGATGTGCTCGGCCACTGCACGGGCCGGCTGCTCATCGGCCGGGAGCGGGGCGGCCGGGGGCGGGCGGCCAGGGAGGGAACCCGGCCGGAGTCCCGGTTCGACGCGGCGAAGGTCTTCGACGCCTGTGCCGCCCACGGCACCGCCGTGGAGATCAACAGCAGACCCGAGCGGCTGGACCCCCCGATGCGGCTGCTGCGCCTCGCGGTCGACGCGGGTGTCCACTTCGCGATCGACACCGACGCCCATGCGCCGGGCCAGCTCGACTGGCAGCTCCTCGGCTGCGCCCGCGCGGAGAGCGCGGGCGTACCGCCCGACCGGGTGATCAACACCTGGTC
>NZ_JBSGUP010000451.1:0-6719 GCF_053607985.1 Streptomyces sp. NPDC055078 | reverse complement strand
CGTCTCACCGACGGGCCCCGGCCCCGTTCCGGGCTGGGAAGGAGACGGACGCCGTGGCCCGCCCCATGAACCGACTGCCCCAAAGCAACGACCCCCTCGTGGCCTTCGCCCGCGACCTCCAGGCACTGCGCAAGAAGGCCGGCACCCCACCGCTCGCGACGATGTCCCAGCACTGCGGTATCTCGGCCGCAACCCTCTCCAACGCCCACAGCGGCAGGAAACTGCCCACCTGGCAGACCGTCAACGGCTACGTACTGGCCTGCGGAGGCGACCCCGAGGAATGGAGCCTGCGCTGGGAGAGCCTGCGCTTGAAAACCGCCGGGATCCCAGGCGACCTGTACCGCGACGCACTGCGCCGCTGGGAGCGCACCAGCACCCTCACTCCCTCTCCCGTCACCGATGAAAGCGAACTTCGGCTCCTGCTCCAGACACTTCTGGACTTCAACGGGCTCAGCCACCGCAGCCTCGCCCGGCAGGCACCGGGCTACTCCCACGTCACCTACGGTGCCGTTCTGCGCGGCACCCGCCCGATCCGGGCGAAGATCCTCTACCAAATCCTCATCGGCTGCGGCGTCCACTCGATCCGCAGTCAGGAGGCATGGTTCCGAGTCCTCAGCGGCATCTCCTGGAACGAGGGACTGGAAGCGGGCAAACTACTCGCCCGGATACAGCCGAAGTACCGGTACGCCGGGGACATCGACCTGAAGGCGATCAAGACCGTGGTCCGGCGGATCGAGCAGAGCCGTGGGCCTCTTCTCACCGACGCCCCCTGGCGTGACCACATCGACGAACTGCGCAGCATGTTCGAAACGGTACTCACCCTGCTGCTGAGAGCCCTGAAGAACGCGGAAACCGACCTGCCCTTCAACGAGGCAGGCAGCAGTCTTCGCCACGTGGAAGCGCATCTGTTCAGTCACAGCGTTCCCCACGCACCCGCCATCAACGCTCTCGTGCTCCTCGCACTTCCCTTTCACCGACAGCTCCAGACCCGGGTCACGATGGCACTCAAAAATGCCGGCGACCTGCTGAGAAAGGCAGAGAACGGTGACCTCGAAGTGCGTGACCAGGACGGCGTCCGCTACCGCCTCACCCCGCTTCCCGCCGCCCCGCCCAAACCCCGACAGGCCCAGAGCGAAGGCACGGTGAGCGACCACCCAGAGCGGCTGCCGTGCGCCCCGCGCTGCGGGGAATGCTCCGGTGGTGGTTGACCGGTGCCGACCTTCAGATCGATCAAGCTGCCGGGCTCCTCGGAGGGCTCCGGGTCGCGGTGGTACGGACCGGCGCCACGGCGTTCGCAGCTTCTTTCACTCGCGCCACATCAGTCGCAGCGATTCCCGTTCGGACGGAACCGTCCTGAACGGGCAGACCGGAGCAGGAGCCTGAGGGGGAACCCGGCCCCAAGGGCTAGCGGATTCACTGCCGGGTGCCGTCTACCCGATCAGGACGTCAATGATGTCCTGGTCAGGCATGACGTCTTCGCTGACGGTCCAGGGCTGATGCCCTTCAGCCTGGCAGGTGACCCACAAGCGGACCGGCTGGTTGACCCACTTCTGCCACCACCGGCGGCGCTCGTACCAGCGCGGCACGAGCGTGGGGTCCATGGCGACCATCCGGGTCTCGTTCAGCTCCAGCGGGAACACTCCCGCCTTTCGGCCGTCGTGGGACGCGTCGCCAGCACCTGGCAGGAACCGCAGTGGTCCCCAGATGACCGCAGCGAGGTCCTCTGGGCTCGGCCCCCCGGCCAGCTGATGCCCGTGGTTATCGCTCTCGTCACGGATCGTCAGTTCCACCCGTTCGAGTCGCCCCAATGAGGTTGGGCCCGTGAACAGAACCGTCAGCACCGGGCTGTGAAGACCGTCGATCGTGAAAGTAAGGCGGGGCTTCATATCAGCGTGCCACCGGTCCCGCTCAATGGTTGCGACAGCCTCAGCGGCACGGGCTGCTTGCTCCGCCGTCTGAGCAGCCCGTTCGGCCGTCCCCGCAGCCCGTTCGGCTGTCTTCATGGATCGGTAGGCGATCACACAGGCTGCCACCGCCGCAACCCCAACGATCGCGGAAATGCCGGACTCTATGTAGTTCATGCCGGACGGTATCGCGCCCGGACTGCGACCAGGGCGGCAGAGGGGGCATCGTCTGCCCGCCGACCGGGCAGCGTCGTGGCCCCGGCCCGGTGCCGGGGCCGTCGACAGTCGCACCGCCGTCCGGGCCGGGCGGTCCGGGGCGGCGGCCGCGACAAATCCTGTTCCGGTGCCAGTCAGCTGGTGTCCACGGAGGTCCGGCGTTGTTCGTCGAGGGTGGCCTGGACGGTCGCCAGGAGTGCGTCGGCTTGGCGGTCGCCGGCGTGGCGTGCGGCTTCGGCCTGGCGGTGTCCGGCGCTACGGGTGAACCATCCGGTCACCGCGCCGCCGGCTACTGCGGATCCGGCGGCTATCAATGCGATCCCCCACTGGCTCATGCTGAGGATTGTCGCCCATCCCGGGGCCGGACGCGGAGCGGGCTCATCCGTGGCCGCGGGGCCGCATCGACCTGCCCGGTGGTACGTCGGTCGTTGCGGGGGTGGTTTTGGGGACCCAGTGGTATTCGTGTGCTGCGAGGGTTTCCCGTTCCCAGGCCCAGATCAGGCGGGCGCCTTCCTGGACGCGGGAGGGGTCCTTGCCGCTGCCGGAGGCGAGGAACTTCAGGAGCGGGCCGGCCGCGGGCTTGCCACTGTCGCAGGCCCGGCACAGCTCGAGCCGGACCGGGACACCGAGGCTCCCCACGGGCCCTTTCGCGCTGATGGTGAGTTGCCCGCCGCACCGGGAGCACGGCGGGAGTTCGGGTGCCCGCTCGATCCTCTGTCTGACCATCGGGACCTCCCATGTGGTTTGGGGGTCATCTAACGCCGGACGTCCGTGCGGGGTCTACGGCCGTGCACGGTCTGTCGGCCGGCCGACCGGGACGCGCCGGTCACCACCGCGGAACCTCCAGGCGAGGCTGCGCCGCACGTCTCCGGCGTGGGCGTCCTGCAGTTGCCCGAACCTGCACATGCCCACCACCCCGAAGGAGTACGAATGCCCGGCAACGAGCAGCAGCGCCCAGGCCCCTGGTTGTACTCCAGCGGCACATGATCCCGCCTCGGCCACGACCCGGTCTCTATGGAGAGAGGCGACAGCTTCGAGGGCTCAATCAAAGCCGCCGGCTTCGCATCGTGGTTCGGCGCCGGCAAGCTCCATAAAACCCCGCTCACCATGGCCGTCTACTTCCGGCTGTAATGCTCCGCCCCTGCCGGACACAGACGAGGTAGAGGACGCTTGTGACCGGTAGCAGGGGGTGGGGTGTGGACGACGACGAATGGGACGGGTTCGAGGTGGCCTACCGGGCTGCCTACGGTCCCGTGTTGCGGTTCCTGAGACGGAGGCTGCCGTCAGGTGATGCCGAGGATGCCGCCGCCGAGGTGTTCACGGTGGCCTGGCGCCGTTGGGGCGACAGGCGGGGAGCGCCGCTGCCCTGGCTCTACGGAATCGCCCGAAAGGTCGCCGCGAACCATCGGCGGGCCTATGGTCGGGCGGAACAGCTGGGGAAGCGCCTGGAAGTTTGGGCCACCGAGAGTGCGGAGGCATCCGCCGAGGACGCAGTGCTCGATCGGCTGAGCGCTGCTGGCGCCCTGGCCAGGTTGTCGGCGACCGACCGTGAGGTCCTGCTGCTGGTGTCGTGGGACGGACTGGATGCGGGCGACGCCGCCAAGGTGATGGGACGAAGTCGTACGGCATTCGCCGTCCAACTACACCGGGCCCGCGTCCGGTTGGAGCGAATACTGGCTCATGCCGGACCGGCGCCGGTGCGGGAGCAACCCGTGGCGGCGGAAGGGAGCAGACGATGAAGTGGGACGTGGAGGCAGTGAGGGCACTGCTGCCCCTGGACGATGACCCCACCCTGAAGCACGCGGACGCCACTGCGGGGCTGCCTGAGCGGGCCGAGTTGGAACTCGCCGTGCTCCGGGGCTCAAGAGCGCGGCAGCGGTCCGTACCGGCACGGAGGGGGCCTGGGCGCAGGAGTGTGCTGAGCGCCGCGACGGTCACCGCGGGTGCGTTGTTCGTGGTGCTGAACGGCGGACTCCCCTGGCCTGGGAAGGGAGACGGGGCGGCGTCGGCAGCGGTAACGCCTCCCGTGCTGTCCTTGTCGCCGGTGCCAGGGGCTCCAGCAAGGTATCTCCAGGAGATGGCCGAGCGGGTGGAGGATCTGCCCGAGGGCCCCTCGAATCCGTCCGGTCCCTCCGGGGGCAGCTATCAGTACTCCAAGACCTGGGGATGGACCCTGGATACCGCAGGTGATGTGCCAGGTGGGATCGCTCATGCGGCCGTGCCGACCGTGACCGAGTCCTGGGTCGACACGCAACGCGCTGGGCGGAAGCGCAGCACCTACGGGGAGCCGATCTTTCCCGATCCAGACCAGGAGCGGGAGGCTCGGAATGCCGGGCTCGTCTCAGGGAAGACGGTGAGTGACACCCGGTACGGGACCGGTCGGTTCCCCGGTGGATCCCCCTGGCAGGAGATCGGGCCCTTCGCGGAGAATCCCGATCGCTTGTTGCAGCAGCTCAAGACGGTGAACTGGGAAGGTGGCCAGATCGTCGTCGGGGTGGCGGACATGCTCGACTACGAGTCGGGATCCGGTCCCCTGTCCCCGGGCCTGCGAGCCGCGGCCCTGCGCGTGCTCGCGGACACTCCGGGCGTGCGGGTCTCGACCACCACCACCTGGAAGGGAAGTGAGGTGGTCGCGGTGACCCAGGAAGAGGTCTGGGAGGGCAGCACAATGCGGACTTCCGTGTTCTTCGACCCCGGGACCGGCTACCCGATAGGGAGGGAAGAAGCCCTCTTCGGCAATCCGCGCAAGCTGAACATCCGGGTTCCAGCCACGCTGGTAGTGAACGAGACGGTGCAACGCGGGACCGTGTCCGCCTTGAACGAGAGGCCCTGAAATGGTCGAGCGAAAGCGGGAACGCCCCTCCGGATTGAACACACTGTCCCTCCCGGGCCCTGAGCCTGTCGACCCGGTGCCCCCGAGAGAGCGTCTGGTAGGGGATGTGCGCAGCGGTGTCGAGCAGCGTCGCTATCGCCTCGGCATGCTCTTCCCGGAAGTCGCCACAGTGGAGAGCCAGTACGGACTGTCGGGGGACGAGGTCAGGGCCGCCATCAAACAACTCCGCGACGATCAAGTACTGCAACTTCACGATGAGTATCAAGACACCTACTTCATCGCTATCGGTGACGGTGCCCCGATTCAAGAACCATCGAGATCCGACCTCGCCGCCCAGATAGCCGAGCTGACCACTAGAGTCCAGAAACTCAGTGATCGGGTCCAGGCTCTGGAATCCATGCGCACGACTCGGGGAGACGGGTGATCCTCGGCACGCGATAGTGGCGATCAAGTCGCTGAAAGACCGAGTCAGCAGCCGGAATTGAATTGATCTGCTGGGGCAGCCGGTATGAACCGCCTGCCCCAGCGGCTCACCCTCGTCGGCCGTGCCCTAAATCCGGCAGGCCCTGAAGCTGCTGAACTTGTTGTCGTGGAAGGAGTCCAGCTCCGAGATCTTGGTGTACGGAGGTACGCGGAGCACGTGCCCCGTGAACCAGTCGTGGAACATGGTCAGCTTCATCCCCCAGAAATCGATGTTCCTCGTCGTGTTGACGATTCCTGTGGTCTTGTCGTTGAACCCGTAGTCCGCGAAGTTGATGCCAGTGGAGCAGTGTGCGTGATTCCACTGGAGCCGACGGCCTTCGAATCTAGGGAGCTGGTAGAAGCAGTACCAGCGGTTGTCATTGTCGCCCGCCGGGCATCCATTCCAGTTGGCTGCCTCGGCCTGGACAGCTGCCATCTCGGCTGCGGATACGCCGTCAAGGGCGAGGGCTGCCTCGGTGGGCCCGGGTGCGGCGGCTGCACCAGGAAGGGGCAATGCCATGATCACCTCTCCGCCGTCCCAGGAAATCTCGTTCGCGCTGATCTGTACAGCGCCATTACTGGTCTCGGCGATGGTGGCGTCGATTTCTGCTTGTAGGTCTAGGCGCTGTTGGCTCGTCAGGCTCTGGACTTCACTACGGCTGTCCCCTGCCGCTACGGGCGGCAGCGACAGCAAAGCCCCCGCGGTGGCGTTGGGGGCGCCCATGACCAGCGACGAAGCAGTCAGAGCGATCCCCAAGACTAAGGATGCTGTCGAAAAACGGATGGATCTACTCACAGTTTCGTTCCCCTCGGGTCGATGACCGTTGCACTGTACGGGGACCTGAGTGATTTCTGGGAGGTGCTGTGCAGAATCCCTGAAAAGTGAGAAAGGAGGTTCCAGCGGTAGATCATATTCCATTTTCTGGCGAGGAGGGTCGTGACCTTCCGCCCCTTCGCAGTCCGCCGCTACTGTCCCGAGTCGCTAGAGGCTGTCTCATGTGGTGATGTTGTGAGGTGGGGCATCATTGCTCTTTGTGGTTGATGATCTGTCGCGGCGGCTGGTTCCTGACGGGTTGTGGGATCTGGTTGCTGCTCGTAGAGCGTCGGATCCCCCAGGTAGCCGCCCGGCCTTGTACCGCGTTCGTAGCGCAGGGCCAGGTCGGCAAACGCTTCAAGCTGCTGTCGCATCCAGTCTCGATCCACGGCCGCATCCTAGGAGCGGGCTCTGACATTCCCTGTTCCACCGGCTCGCCAAAGCCAGGAGCAGCGGCAAGGGCCCGAACCCAGAGAGCGGTTCGGGCCCT
>NZ_JBSGUP010000450.1:0-6733 GCF_053607985.1 Streptomyces sp. NPDC055078 | reverse complement strand
GGTCAGCCGGTGGCGCCGAAGCGGGGCGCGCGCTTCTCGATGAACGCCAGCCGCGCCTCCTCGGCGTCGGGCGACGCCGCGCACCAGGCGAATGTCTCGGCCTCCAGCGGCAGATAGTCCCCGAGGGACAGGGTCTGGGCGGCGAGCAGATTGCGCCGGGTCGAGGCGACCGCGTTCGCCGAGTAGGAGGCGATCCGGGCCGCCGTCTCCCGGACCTTCGCCGACAGCTCATCCGGCGGCAGCACCTCGTTGACCAGCCCGTAGTCGGCGATCTCCTGGCCGCGCAGCTTCGGTGAGAGCAGCATCAGCTCCTTTGCCCTGGCGGGGCCGACCAGCCGGGTCAGATGCCAGGACGCCCCCAGGTCGCCGGCGAAGGCGACCTTGATGAAGGCGGGGCTCAGCACGGTGGTCGAGTCGGCGTACCGGAAGTCGCAGCTCAGGGCGAAGGACATATGGGCGCCGGCGCAGCCGCCGCGGATCTCGGCGATGGTCGGGGTGTTCATGTCGTACATGAAGTGGACCAGCCGGGTGTAGTGCAGCAGCGAGGTCCGGCCCTTGAGATGGTCGCCTGGTGGGTACGGGGGCGGCGCGGCGTCGGCGTTGTCCCGGCCGACGCCCCAGTGGGCGCCGGTGCTGGTGAGGACGACGGCGCCGACGGCCGGGTCGTTCTCGGACCGCTCCAGCGCGTCGAGCAGGCCGTCGGCCATTTCGAACGTGAAGGAGTTTCGGCGCTCGGGACGGTTCATCGCGATGGTCGCGACGCCATCGGCCACGGTGAAGACGACGGTGTCCGTCATGGTGTGTCCTTCTGCTCGAACGGCTTGAGGGGGGCGGGGCGGGAAGGCGCGGAGGGGCGGGGCGGGAAGGCGCGGGACGGCGCGGGACGCCGGGGCGGGCCGGGGGGATCGGTCAGCCGCGCGCCGCCGCTGCCGCCGGGTGGGGCCACGGGGCCCGCTCGATGACGCGGGCGCGCAGGGCCCGCGCCTCGCGCGGCATGTTCCAGGTCACGCCCGCGGTGATCCGGCCGTCCTTCCCGTACACACCGGCGAAGGGACCCCCGCCCGGGTCGCCGGAGACCACCGTGAAGCCGGCGTCGGCGCAGGGGCGGCCGTACGCCTGGATCTTCACGTCGTACTGGTCGGTCCAGAAGTACGGCACCGGGGCGAACGGGAGCCGCCGGCCGAGCAGGGTGCGGGCCGCCGCCATGCCCTGCTCCGTGGCGTTCATCCGGTGCTCCACCCGGATCCTGCCGTGGTCGGGGTGCACCCAGGACGCGACGTCCCCCGCTGCCACGATGCCGGGTGCGGCCTCGCAGAACTCGTCGCACAGCAGCCCGTCGCCCACCGGCAGGCCGCTGTCCCGCAGCCACTCGACCGCGGGCACGGAGCCGATCGCGACCAGGACCACCTGGGCGGCGATCTCCGAGCCGTCGTCCAGCCGCACTCCGGCGACCCGGCCCCGCTCCTCGGTGAAGCCCGCCACTCCGGTGCCGCAGCGCACATCGACCCCGTGCGCCCGGTGCAGGGCGGCGACCCGGGCGGCGACCTCGCTGCCCAGCTGACGCACCATCGGGGCGCTGAGCGGGTCCACGAGACAGACCGCGCAGCCGAGTTCGCGGGCCACCGCGGCGGCCTCGGCGCCGAGGAACCCCGCGCCGATCACCACCACGGAGGGAGCCGGGCGCAGGGCGTCGCGCAGCGTCAGGGCGTCCTCCAGGCCGCGCAGTACGTGTACGCCGTCGAGATCGTGCGCGAACGGCAGGCGGCGCGGTCGCACCCCCGTGGCGACGACCAGGCCGTCGAACGGAACCCGAGCACCGTCCGCCAGCTCGACGGTGCGCCCCGCGACGTCCAGGCCGACGGCCCGGCGGCCGAGCAGCCACTCGGCGTCCAGCCCGTCGAGCGTCCCGGCGGGGCGCAGGGCGAGCCGCTCGGGCTGCCATTCGCCCTTGAGGATCTGCTTGGAGAGGGGTGGCCGGTCGTACGGCGGATGCCGCTCCTCGCCGATCAGCGTCAACCGTCCGGTGAAGCCCTCGCGGCGCAGCGTCTCGGCCGCGGTGAGTCCGGCCGCCGATGCGCCGACCACGACGACCCGTGACAGCGTCATCGCTCGGCCACCTCGATGGCCACGGCGGGGCAGAGCAGGGCGGCCTCCCGGACCGACGCGTGCAGCTCCGGGCCGGGGTTCTCCATCAGCAGGAAGGCCACGCCGTCCTCGTCGCGCTGGTCGAACACCTCGGGCGCCGCGACCACGCACTGCCCGCCGCCGACGCACTTGGCCTCGTCAATGTGGATCTTCATGAGTCGAGGTCCTCTCGGTATTACCAGGTCACCTGGAGCGAGTGCGCTCCGTAGATCGACATGTCGTGCTTGAAGGGGATGTCGCTCAGCGGCTCGGCGAGCGCCAGGGTGGGGATGCGGCGGAACAGAGTGCCGAAGACGACCTGCAGCTCCACCCGGGCCAGCTGCTGGCCCAGGCACTGGTGCACGCCGAAGCCGAAGGCGAGATGGTGGCGTGCGGGGCGGGTGACGTCCAGGTCGTCCGCCGGGAGCGTGGCGTCGGTCACGAACGCCGAGGCGTCCCGGTTGGCGGTGTCGATCGGGCAGACGATTCCCTCGCCCTTGCGGATGAGCCGGCCGCCGATCTCCATGTCCTCGCCCGCCACCCGGCGCAGGCCGCTGTGGACGACGGTGAGGTAGCGCAGCAGCTCCTCGACGGTGCTCGCGATCAGCGCCGGGTCGTCGGTGGAGCGCACCTTCGCCAGCTGGTCGGGGTGGGTCAGCAGGGCGGCCGTGCCGAGGGCGATCATGTTCGCGGAGGTCTCGTGGCCCGCCGTGAGCAGCAGCAGGGCCATCTTCGCCAGCTCGTCGAGGCTGCGGATGCCGGGCTTCAGCTGTTCCTGGGCCAGCCGGCTGAGGAGGTCGTCGGCCGGCTCGGTGACCTTCTGGTCGATCAGCCCGCTCAGCAGGTCGAGGAGCTGGTCGGTGGCGGCGACGGTGTCCTCGGGGGTGGAGGCCCGGTCCACGAACGCCTTGGTGAGGCCGTGGAAGCTGTCCTGCTCGCTGTACGGGACGCCCAGCAGCTCGCAGATCATCAGCGACGGCACGGGCAGGGCGAACGCTTCGACCAG
Source organism: Streptomyces sp. NPDC055078 (assembly GCF_053607985.1). Lineage (NCBI taxonomy): Bacteria > Bacillati > Actinomycetota > Actinomycetes > Kitasatosporales > Streptomycetaceae > Streptomyces > Streptomyces sp. NPDC055078. The sequence goes on along the minus strand of NZ_JBSGUP010000450.1, from coordinate 3,603 downwards.
GTCGACCGGCTTGGGGCCGGCCAGCATCTCGTCGAGCAGCTGGTCGGTGATCGTCTGGATGTGCTCGCGCAGCGCCTGCATCCGCTTGGCGGTGAAGTCGCGGGCGAGGACGCGACGGGGCTCGTCGTGCTCCACCGGGCCGTCGCTCGTGAAGAAGCTCTTGGCCCGCTTCCGGCGGGCCTGGATGGCGGCCGACTGGTGGGGAAAGTCCGGGTTGTCCGTGTCGGAGCTGATGGCCGGGTGGCTGAGCACGGCACGGATGTCCTCATGGCGGGTGACCAGCCAGGGCTCGCCGCCGTTCCAGATCCGGACACGGGTGATGGGCGCGCTCTGCTGGAGGTCGAGGAGCGCCGACGGCGGGTCGAAGGGGCAGCGGGCGTCCCGTTCCATCGGAAACGCGGGGGGTGCGGTGGTGTCGGCCATGGGTTCTCCCTGGAATCACGAGCGGAGCGCCGCCGCCCTCTCGATCACTACTACGATTCAAACCATAATTAACTTACTATCGCTCATGTCAAGGGTTTCCCGCTAGAAGAAGCGGCAGGTGGCAATCTTATTCCTAATGGCTGATCACATCCAGCTCGGCGGGGCGTTCTGTGCCCTTGTGGGCCCCAGAGCCTTGACTCTGCCGCCCCCAGGGCAGAAAGTTAACGGAGATTAGCCGATCATCAGGAGGTCCCATGAGCCGCAGAGTGCTGGTGGCGGGCGTCGGCATGGTGCCGTTCGCCAAGCCCAGTGCCGCCAAGACGTACGACGACATGGGCGCAGGAGCGGTCAGATCCGCCCTGGACGACGCCGGTCTGCCGTATGAGTTGATCCAGCAGGTGTACGCGGGCTATGTGTACGGCGATTCGACCTGTGGACAGCGGGTGGTGTACCGCTTCGGCAAGACCCGGGTGCCGGTGCTGAATGTGAACAACAACTGCGCCTCCGGCTCCTCCGCGCTGTGGCTGGCCCGCCAGGCCGTCGAGAGCGGCGCGGTCGACTGCGCGCTCGCGGTCGGCTTCGAGCAGATGCCGCCCGGCGCCCTCGGCGCCAAATGGGCCGACCGGCCGGCCCCGCTGACCGACTTCGTCGCCGCTCTGCACGACGTCTACGCCGTCGACCCGGACCTGCCGATGACGCCGCAGTACTTCGCCGCCGCCGGGGCGGAGTACACGGCCCGGTACGGCATGGCGCCGGAGACCTTCGCGAAGGTCTCGGTCAAGGCCCGCACCCATGCCGCGGGCAACCCGTACGCGGTCTTCCGCGACCCCATCACGCTGGACGACGTCCTCGGCTCGCCGACCGTCGCCGGCACGCTCACCAGGCTCCAGTGCTGCCCGCCCACCTGCGGCGCCGCCGCCGCGATCGTCTGCTCCGAGGAGTTCGCCCGCGCCCACGGCATCGGCCCCAGGGTCGCGATCGCCGCCCAGACCCTGCAGTCCGACGCGGACGACCTCTTCGACAGGAAGAGCGCGATGTCCCTGGTCGGGACGGATGTGACGCGTACCGCGGCGCAGGAGGTCTACGAGAGGGCCGGGGTCGACCCGCGTGACATCAAAGTCGTCGAGCTGCACGACTGCTTCACCGTCAACGAGGTGCTCAGTTACGAGGGCCTGGGGCTGTGCGAGGAGGGCGGCGCGGAGAAGTTCATCCTCGACGGGGACAACACCTACGGCGGCCGAGTGGTGACCAACCCCTCGGGCGGTCTGTTGTCCAAGGGCCACCCGTTGGGCGCCACCGGGCTGGCCCAGACGGCAGAGATCACGTGGCAGCTGCGCGGCGAGGCCGGTGCCCGCCAGGTCGAGGGCGCCACCCTCGGGCTCCAGCACAACCTCGGTCTCGGCACCGCGGGCGTCGTCACCCTCTTCGAGAAAGTCTCCTGATCATGCCCATCGATCCCGCCGTCGTCGGCACCCGCACCCCGGAGTTCGCCACCGTGGCCGAGCGCGGCCGGCTGCGCTTCTTCACCGCCGCCACCGGCCAGAACGACCCGGTCTACAGCGACCTGGAGGCCGCCGGGGCCGCCGGGCACCGCGATCTGCCGGTGCCGCCGACGTTCCTCTTCTGCCTGGAGATGGACAACCCCGACCGGGGCTCGTTCCTCGCCGGTCTGGGCATCGACCAGCGGACGATCCTGCACGCCGGGCAGCGGTTCGAGTTCCACGCCCAGGCGTACGCCGGGGACACGCTGACCTTCTCCACGGAGGTCAAGGACCTGTACAGCAAGAAGGGCGGCGCGCTGGAGTTCATCGTCCGCGCCACCCACGTCACCCGTGCCGACACGCCGATCGCCACCCTGACCAGCACCATCGTCGTGCGCGACCCCAAGGCGGGCAAGTGATGACCACCCTGAAGCCCGGCGACACCCTCACCCTGGAGTGCCCGAAGATCACTCGTACCGTGCTCGCGCTGTACGCGGGCGCGTCGGGCGACCACAACCCGGTGCACATCGACATCGACGCCTGCCGGGCGGTGGGCATCGAGGACGTCTTCGCCCACGGGATGCTCTCCATGGCCTACCTCGGCCGTCTGCTGACCGACTGGGTGCCGCAGGAGCGCATCCAGTCCTACGAGGTCCGCTTCTCGGCCATCACCCCGGTCAACACGACCCCGCTCTGCACGGGAACCGTGACCGGTGTCGAGGACGGCCTGGCCCGCCTCGACCTCACAGTCACCCTCCCCGACGGGACCGTGACCCTCAAGGGGTCCGCCGTCGTCACCGCCTGAACCCCCGGAAAGACAAGGAAGCAGCTCATCATGGGAACTCTGGACGGCAAGGTCGCCCTCGTCTCCGGCTCGGGCCGCGGCATCGGCCGCGAGGTCGCCCTCAAACTCGCCGCCGAGGGCGCGGCGGTCGTGATCAACGATCTGGACGAGGAGCCCGCGCAGGAGACGGTCGCGGACATCAGGGCGGCGGGCGGCAACGCGGTCGCCTGCGTCGGCTCGGTCGTCGAGGACGACTTCGCCGACCGGTTCGTCACCACCGCCGTCGAGACCTTCGGCGGCCTGGACATCATCGTCAACAACGCCGGATACACCTGGGACACCGTCATCCAGAAGATGACCGACGAGCAGTGGGACACCATCCTGGACGTCCACCTCAAGGCCCCCTTCCGGATCCTGCGCGCCGCCCAGCCGTACCTCAAGGCCAACCCGGCCGACTACCACCGCAAGGTCGTCAACATCTCCTCGGTCTCCGGCGTCTACGGCAACGCCGGCCAGGTCAACTACGCCTCCGCCAAGGCCGGAATCATCGGCATGACCAAGACCCTGGCCAAGGAATGGGGCCGCTACAAGGTCAACGTCAACGCCGTCGCCTTCGGCTTCATCCTCACCCGCATGACCGAGGCGGTGGCGACCGACGGCGACACCACGGTCGAGATCGAAGGCCGCCGGATCAAGGTCGGCGTCAGCCGGCACACGATGGAAGCCGTCAAGCGCACCAACCCGCTCGGCCGCCCCGGCACCCCGGCCGAAGCCGCCGGCGCCGTCTACCTCTTCTGCACCCAGGACTCCAACTACGTCTCCGGCCAGGTACTGACGGTGGACGCCGGCAGCCGCTGACCCTCGGAGCCGCGGCGCGGGCCGCGGACGTGACGAGCCCCCGTACGGATGCCGTAC
>NZ_JBSGUP010000449.1:0-6750 GCF_053607985.1 Streptomyces sp. NPDC055078 | reverse complement strand
GCCCCCGGGACGTACCGCTCCGGCCATCGGGCCGGAGGTGTCGACGTGCACCGCGGCCAGGTGGGGTGATCCCACCCGCCGAGGGGGTGCGTCGGCGGTGTCCGCGCCCGGGCCAACCGCGGGGCCGGCTGTGCGTGATCGCCGGCAACCTCACCGGCCGGTCCTGCCTGCCTGCCACGTCAGACGCTCTGGCATCGGTGAGGCCGGCGGTGTGGGCGACCATGCCGAAACCCTCCGATCAGATGGCGCGGCCGCCGGCGGGCCAGAACCGGGCGCGGACGTTCTTCTTGAGGACCTTGCCGCTCACACTGCGGGGCAGTCGGCCGACGAAGACGACCTCCTTGGGGGTCCGTACTCCGCCGAGGGACTCGCGGCACAGGGCGATGAGCCACTCCGCCGTGACCGACCGGCCGGGTCTGAGCTCCACGACGGCGGAAACTCCGCTGCCCGGGCCGGCCGGCGAAGCTAGCCTCTCGCCATGATCTGGAACGAAGGACGCCTGCTGGCCCTGGAGATCGACGCGAACTACGGCCTCGTACCGGACCCGGACGCCCCTCGGGCAACCCTGCGGGATCCATCCGTGCTCGCGGTGTGGGCATGGTCCCCCCACGCACGTCTCCTGGCACTCGCTCCCGGACTCGCGCTCCCCGGCTCCATCGACGGCATGGAGCCGATCGACGGCATGGAGCAGGAGTACAGCGCCGGCCGGCTGCCCGACGCACTTCACCGTCTGGTCGCATCCCTCGACGACCGGACGGTGTCCGTGGAAGGCGGCCCGTGTTTCGTCTTCCCGGACCGTCTCGCCGTCCCGGACCCGGCCCCGCTCCCCGTCATCCCCTCCGGCGCCGACGGCCGGAGCACCGCTCAACACCTGATCCGGCCTGACAACTGGCAGCCCGACGAGTGGAACGAACTGATCAACGGGCGCATGGGTGAGTGGGCCATGGCCGTCCACGGCCGGGAGCCGGTGTCGATCTGCTTCACACCCGCGTCGAACGCCACCGCCGCGGAGGCAGGCATCTGGACCCGCCCCGACTTCCGCGGCAAGCGCCTCGCACCGGCCGTCGTAGCCGCCTGGTACCAGCGTGAGCACCGCAACAGGACCGTGCTCTTCTACAGCACCACCGCGGACAACCACGCCTCTCAATCGGTCGCCCGCACTCTCGGCCTCACCCCACTGGGCTGGATCTGGACCGCACGTCACAAGGCAAACTGAGGCCCTGGAGCCCTCGGGCCTTCGGTCGGCGGCGGCCGGCGTCTGGCCCCGCGGGTCCCGGCGGTCAGCCGGAGGAAGAGGAGGAGGAGACGAAGACCGGTGTGGCAACGAGCACCCCGTCGCTCTGGAACAGCGGCTTGGCCAGGAAGTCCATCCGGACTTCGTCCGACGCCAGCACACCGGGCGCCAGCAGGCTGTCGGCGGCGGCTTCCCAGGACAGTCCCGGTGGCTCCTCGGTCCTTCTGCGCGCGCTGTCCGCGTCCTGTCTCAGGTACTGGAGGAGGTAGTAGTCGAGGCCGTGGTCCGTCGCCGCTTCCCAGGTGGTGTCGACGAGACCGTCCGGGGAGCCGATCAGGGCGAGTTTCACCCCGTCCACGACGCCGGCGAACACGGCCAGTTCGGCGGCGTAGTCGCGCAGCACACCGTGGCGCAACCATGCGCTGTCCCTTACGTAGCGGCCGGGAGCGGCCACGGTTCCCATCCACTCCCGGCGCCTCATCAGACAGCCGCTGAGGAGCAGAGCCCCGGCGGCGCTCCGGCGGGCCGCACGCCTGTCGCCGGCCTGCCGGAGGCCCACGGCGGCACCGGCCGCTGCCATCCTGATCCTCGCTTCCAGCAGGCGACGGTGCGGCAAGGGTATGTGCGGCGCGAGAGCCCCCGGCCCGGTCCGCGACAGGTACAGGTGGCGCGGCGACGAGCCGTGCCCGCCGCGCCCGGCACTGCCCGGCATGAATCCCCACCCTTCGCGTGGACGACCGATCCTGTCTCCGCGCCACTTTCCCGTATCACGGTCCCGGGCGGGAGGACCCGGCCCGCACGGGATGGGCTACGGCCCGTCGCCGCCGGCGGCGCGGGCCTGGACCAGACCGGACTCGTATGCGGCGATGACGGCCTGGGCTCGGTCACGGACCCTCAGTTTGGCGAAGACGCTGGTGATGTGATTCTTCACGGTCTGGACGCCGATCCGCATGGTCCGGGAGATCTCGCCGTTGTCGAGCCCCGAGGCGATCAACCGCAGGACCTCCACCTCCCGAGGGGTGAGTTCGGAGAGGTCGGTGGAGAGGGTCGGTTCGGTGATGAAGGTGGCGATCAGGCGGGTCAGCATCCGGGGAGCCACCACGGCCTCACCGACGTCGACCGTATGCAGGGCCGAGGCCAGTTCCTCTGGGGACACGTCCTTCGGGAGGAACCCCGATGCTCCCGCACGCAGGGCGCGGATGACGTACTCGTCGATGTCGAAGGTGCTCAGCGCGAGCACCCGGCACTCGGGCAGTTCGGCGGTGAGGCGTTCGGTGGCGCGCACCCCGTCGAGCACGGGCATGCGGATGTCCATCAGGACCACCCGGGGGCGCAGCTCGTGGGCCGCGGCGACTGCCTGTTCGCCGTCGCCGACTTCGCCGACGACCTCGATACCGGGTGCGGACCGCAGGATCAGGGCCAGGCCCCGGCGGACCAGGGGCTGGTCGTCGGCGATGAGTACGGTGATGGTTCCGGAGCGGTCCGCCGGCGGGGCGGCGGTGGCTCGGGGGTCGGCCGGGGTGCCTCCGGCAGGGGTGGCCGGTCTCATCGCACCGTACTCCTCGATCATCGTCATCATGGCGGGGGCAGCGGCACCGTCGCCGCGACCCTGAAGCCGCCCTCCTCGCGGCGGCCGGCTTCCAGTGAGCCCCCGTGCACGGCGACTCGCTCACGCATTCCCACCAGACCGTATCCCCCGCCCGGCGTGCCCCGCGCCCGGCGGGGGCCGGTGCCGGTGCCGTCGTCGGTGATCTCCAGGGTGATACGGCCGGGCAGATAGACGAGGTGGACGTCCGCGGAGGCGCGGCCCGCGTGTTTGCGGATGTTGGTCAGGGCCTCCTGGGTGATCCGGTAGAGGGTGAGGCCGACGGTCGTCGGCAGCGGGTGCTGCTCGCCGGTGACGAGGAGCCGGGCGGGCAGACCACTGGCCCGGGACTCGGTGATCAGTCCGTCGATGTCCCCGACGCCCGGCTGTGGCTGCGACGGTGCTGCGTCGTCGATGCCATCGCCACGCAGCACGCCCAGCATCTGGCGCATCTCGCGCAGCGCCGCGCGGGCCGACGCCTCCAGGGTGACGAGGGCTTCCCGGGACGTCTCCGGGTCCTGTGCCAGATGGGTCCGCGCACCTCCGGACATCAGGTACATGGTGGTGATGTGGTGCGCGACCACATCGTGGAGTTCCCGCGCGATACGGCGCCGCTCCTCGGCCACCACGCGCTCGGCGAGGAGTTCCCGGTTGAGGTCCACGTGCCGGCGCCAGTTTCGGACCCACAGCGCCAGGCCGATGACGACGATGAGGCCCGCGGTCTCTCCCACGATCTCCAGCGGGGCCACGCCGTTCCACACACCGCGGAGGACCTGGACCGGCAGGGCGGCCACCCAGGCGAGCGCCGTGGTGCGTGGCGGGCAGACCCTGGCGACCGCGTACATGGCGAAGAGGGCCGGGACGCCGTTGCCGTGGGATACGGGCACCGCGAGGCTCGCGACGGTCAGGAGCGCCAGTACGGCGGCGAACGCCCCCAGGGGATGGCGCCGGCGCACCAGGAGCGGCAGGGCGGACAGGGTGAGCAGGGCCACGCCGACGGGGGAGATCTCCCTTCCTTCGGACCAGCTCGATCCCGCGTAGTCGAGGAACTCCATCGCGGCGACGAGAGCGACCAGGACGTCGTTGCGCAGCCAGCGGAGCGCCGGGGACATCACCCCGCGCTCGTCCGCGAGCCGCCGCCACCGCGATCGGTCCGGCCGGGTGCCACGGGGCCGGGCGGCGGGCGCGGTACGGGGGGCGGGGCCCATCCGGGCGCCTCCTTCACACAGGGGAACGGGGTACGAGGGCGATGGTCAGGCCCCGTCAGGAACGCGCCGTCGGCGCACTCCGGAGCGGGTGCCGCGCACCTCCGGGCAGGAGTCCGCGCCTTCCCGGGCAGGAGTCCGCGCCCGCCTCGTGGGATGCGGCGCGGTCCGGTCGGGTGACCGGACCGCACCATCGTCCGGTCCATCGCATCACATCACACCGTCGCCGCCGTCCTCACCAGGGACGACACCCGCCCAGGACCATGGTCCCGGGTCCCCCGCGCCCCGGACCCCGGTCCCGGTCGAGGCCCCTTCCCCCGGCCGATGCCTCAGCGGGGCCGTCCCTGATGGGCTGTGGAGAGTCCGCGAGGGCCCATGAAGCCGACTTCCGAGAGAAGAAACATGATTCGCAGTCTGACAGCGTTCGCCACCCGTCATCGGTGGTGGACGATCATCGTCTGGACCCTCCTGGGTGCGGCGCTGACCCTCGTGGGGAAATCCATGATGTTCAGTGTCACCGATTCTCAGGCGGGTGACTTCCTGCCCAGGGGCTACGATTCGGCTGCGGCTCTGAAGATCGCCGAGGACAAGTTCGACGCGAAGCCCGACGGAAACGCGGCAACCGTCCTCGTCGCCAGGACCGACGGGAAGAAGCTGACCTTCCAGGACCGGAAGGAGATCAGCGAAACCGCCACTGAGCTGGGTAAGCGTCGAATCGTCGCACCCAGGCCCGAGCCGCTGATGAAGGACCACTCCCAGACCCCTCGGGTCGGCGTGGCCACGGTCGCTCCCGACGGGACCTTCCAGCTGCTCTCGGTTTCGGTCACCGGGAACATGAGCGACCCCGGACTCCAGGACGTCTACCGGGACTTCCGTGACACCGCCGAGGAGGAATTCGGCGAGATAGGCATGCGCGTCGGATTCACCGGCGGTATCGCCGGCACCGTGGACACCGTGGAAGCGGGGGAATTCCGCGAGAAGGTCATCGGCGTCCTGACGATGGGGCTGATCGTCCTCCTGAACGTGGTGGTGTTCCGGAGTGTGCTCGCCGCGCTGCTGCCGCTGATCGCGGTGGCGCTGATCGGTGGCGTCGCCGCCGGGGCGGTGGCGGGGTCGGCGGAACTGTTCGGCATCAAGCTCGACGCGTCCGTACCGTCCCTGATCACCGTCGTCCTGCTCGGCATCGGCATCGACTACTTCCTCTTCCTCCTCTTCCGGTTCCGTGAGCAGTTGCGCAGCCACCCCGAGCAGGACGCCGTCACGGCGGCGGCAGCGACGGCGGGCCGGGTGGGCAACGCCATCCTGTCGGCGGGGCTGACGATCGTCGCCGCGTTCGCCACCCTGGGGGTCGCCAGTTTCGGGCAGTTCCGTGTCCTCGGTCCGGCCATCGCCGTCTCCGTGCTGGTGATGCTGCTGGCGAGCCTCACCCTGATGCCTGCGCTGCTCGCGGTCAGTGGTCGCGCGATGTTCTGGCCCGCCAGGGCCTGGAAGAAGGAACGGCCCGGCGGGTTCAGCGCGCGCCTCGGGCTGGCGATCACCCGGCGGCCGGTGCGCTGTGTCATCGGCAGCCTGGCCCTGCTCGGGGCGCTGTCGGCCGGTGTGCTCGGTGTGAAGATGAGCTACGACCAGGCCGGGCAGCCCAGGACCGAGGCCGTCAGGGTGGCCGCGGAGATCTCCCGCAGTCTGCCCGCCGGTGCCACCGACCCGCACACCGTGTACGTCCGCAGCGACGCCGGCCCCCTGCGGGGGGACGCGCTGTCCGCGCTGGCCGGCTCGCTCGCCAGGGCCGAGGGGGTGGGGCAGGTGGCCCCGCCCGCCCTGAACCCCGACCGCACGGCCGCCCGCATCGATGTGATCCTGTCCGTCAAGTCCGACACCCAGCAGGCGCGTGACCTGGTGTCCGGCCCCATCCGATCCGCGATCGAGCGGAACACCCCGGCGGACACCGAGGCGCACATCACGGGAACGGCCGCCGTCTTCGCCGACATCGCGACCGCCGTGGAGAAGGATCTGCGGCTGGTCTTCCCGATCGCGGCGGCCCTGATCGCCCTGATCCTGTTCCTCCTGCTGCGTTCGCTGCTGGCGCCCCTGGTACTCATGATCGCGGTGGGGCTGGGGTTCACGGCGACACTCGGTGCGGGCACGCTGGCCTTCCAGCATCTGCTGGACCGGCCGGGTGTCTCGTTCACCCTGCCGCTGGTGCTGTTCCTCTTCGTCGTGGCGCTGGGCACCGATTACAACATCCTGATCAGCGACCGGATCAAGGAGGAGATGGACAAGCCGGTCCCCGTGCGGCACGCCGTGGCCGAGGCGGTGCGTCACACCGCACCGGCCATCGCGACCGCCGGTCTGGTGCTCGCGGGTTCCTTCGCCAGCCTGGTCGCCAGCCCGGCGACCCAGGAGGTCGGCTTCGCCACCGCCCTGGGCATCGTGCTGGCGTCGTTCGTGCTGTCGATCGTGCTGGTACCGGCGGTGGCCGTGCTGCTGGGCCGCGGCCTGTGGTGGCCTCGGCGGCCCGGCCGGACCGCCGCCCGCCCTGCCTCGGAGCACCCGGAGGTCCCTCCGTACGACGCACAGGTTCCTGAGGTCCGTCCGGTTCACCCGCCGGGCCGCTGATACGGGGACGGCACACCGGGCCGGCCGGCCGTACCGGGGAGGGAGCGCCCGGTGCGCGGCCGGGGCCCGGTGGCGGCCGGCCCCCGGCCGGGACGCGGCCCCCGGCAGGT
>NZ_JBSGUP010000448.1:0-6751 GCF_053607985.1 Streptomyces sp. NPDC055078 | reverse complement strand
CCAGGGCCTCGATCTTCTTGACGCTCCCCTCAGGGACGAACCAGAGGGCGGGCGGCGGGAACATGTTGCTGATCAGCAGATCGGGCTGAAGGGTCGCGTACTTCTCGATGTTGAACTCGCCCCAGGCGTTGCCGAGGCTGGTCAGTTTGTCGACATCGAGGTCGCCCGCCTGTGGGTTGGGCTTGCCGCCGACCGGTTTGCTGGGGCCGAAGACGCCGGTGCAGGTGACGCCGTAGTCGTGGAGGGCGGCTGCGGTGCTGATGAAAGCGACAAGGTTCTTCGGCGCTTTGTCGGTTTTGATGACCTTGCCCCGGTCGTCCTTGAAGCTCCAAGTGCCGCCGTCTCCCGGGCTGTCGGACTTCCCGCCGCCTCCACAGGCGGTGAGCAGACCGCCGAGGCCGAGCGCGCCGGTGGCGGTGAGGAGTCGTCGTCGGGAGAGCGCTGCGCTGTTCATGGGAGACTTCCGTCAGTCGAGAGCATGAGGAGGGTAGGCTAACCTAACCACGTGTTGGTCGACAGTCCCCAGGAACGCGTGGAGCCGCTGCCCGCGCCCCCGGCCCGGAAGCGCCATGCCCTGCGCGCCACCGGGCTGCTGCTGTCGGTCGTGCTGCTGGCGCTGGTCTGTGTCGCGAGCATCGCCATCGGCGCGAAGCCGGTGCCGGTCTCAGATGTGTGGCACGGTCTGTTCGACAGTCAGGACACCGGCAGCGATGTGATCGTCCGCGAGGTGCGGCTGCCCCGGACCGTCCTCGGCCTGATCGCCGGAGCCGCCCTCGGGATCGCCGGTGCGGTCATGCAGGCGCTGACCCGCAACCCGCTCGCCGAACCGGGGCTGCTCGGAGTGAACGCGGGGGCCGCCGCCGCGGTCGTATCGGCCATCAGCTTCCTCGGGGTCACCTCGCTCACCGGCTATGTCTGGTTCGCCTTCGCCGGGGCCGCCGCCGTCTCCGTCCTCGTCTACGCCCTCGGGGGCAGCCGAGGCGCGACGCCGGTCCGGCTGGCGCTCGCCGGTACCGCCGCCACCGCCGCGCTCTACGGCTATGTCAACGCCGTACAACTGCTGGACTCGGCCGCCCTCGAACGGCTCCGCTTCTGGACCGTGGGCTCGCTGGCGTCCGCCGACATGGAGACCATCGCCAAGGTCGCGCCGTTCATCGGCGCCGGAGTCCTCCTCGCCGCGGTGCTCGCCCGGCCGCTCAACGCCCTGGAGATGGGCGACGACACCGCACGCGCCCTCGGCGCGCACCTCAACCGCACCCGCGCGCTGTCCATGCTGTGCGTCACCCTGCTCTGCGGGGCGGCGACCGCCGCCTGCGGGCCGATCGTCTTCGTCGGACTGATGATCCCCCACCTCGTCCGCGCCATCACCGGGCCCGACATGCGGTGGATTCTCCCCTACGCCACCGTTCTGTCGCCCGTCCTGCTGCTCGGCGCCGATGTCGTCGGACGCGTCGTCACCCGCCCAGGCGAACTCCAGGTCGGCATCGTCACCGCGCTGATCGGCGGGCCGGTCTTCATCCAGCTCGTACGCCGCAGAAGGATGGCCCAGCTGTGAAGGACGGCCCAGCTGTGACGAGCCCGGATGCCCGGGCTGTGCGGGCCACGACGCCCGCCAGGGCCGTATCGACCACGTCGGTGCGGGCGATCCGGACACCCGGCGGACTGTCCGTACGGGTCGACCCCAGGGCGGCGGTCGTCGTCCTGCTGCTCGCCGCCGCGGCCGTCGCGACCGGGGTCGTCCTCATCGGCAGCGGCGACTTCCCGATCCCGGCCGGGGACGTCGTCGCGACACTGCTCGGGAACGGCACGCCCGCCCATGAGTTCATCGTCCGGGAGCTGCGGCTGCCGCGGGTCCTGGTCGGACTGCTCGTCGGGGCCTCCCTCGCGCTCAGCGGCGCGATCTTCCAGTCCATCTCCCGCAACCCCCTGGGCAGCCCGGACGTCATCGGGTTCGGGCAGGGGGCGACCGTCGGCGCGCTGACGGTGATCGTCGTCTTCCAGGGCGGGGCGGTCGCGGTGGCGGGCGGCGCGATCGCCGGTGGTCTGGTGACCGGCGCGGCGGTCTACCTGCTGGCGTGGAAGCGGGGGGTCCACGGCTACCGGCTCGTCCTCGTCGGGATCGGCACCGCCGCCATGCTCACCGCCTGCAACCACTATCTGATCACCAAGGCCAGCCTGGTGGACGCCACCCGGGCCATGCTGTGGATGACCGGATCCCTCGACGGACGCGACTGGGCCCAGGTGTGGCCGCTGCTCGGGGTCTGCGCCGTCCTCGTCCCGCTGATCCTCGCCCACGGACGCCCGCTGCGCGTCCTGGAGATGGGCGACGACGCCGCGTACGCCCTCGGCGTGCCCGTCGAGCGCACCCGGGTCGTCCTGATGGGCTCGGGCGTCCTGCTCATGGCCGCCGCGACCGCCGCCGCCGGGCCGATCGCCTTCGTGGCGCTGAGCGCGCCCCAGCTCGCCCGCCGGCTGACCCGTACCCCCGGGCCGGGCCTCGGCGCCGCCGCCGCGATGGGAGCCGCCCTGCTGCTCGTCGCCGACTGGGCCGCGACCTCGGCCTTCGGCGACCGGAAGCTGCCGGTGGGCGTGGTCACGGGGGTGCTCGGCGGCTGCTACCTGCTGTGGCTGCTGGTCACCGAACGCAGGGCGGGGCGGATATGACGCATTCCGTGCCCATGGAGGCCGCTGGTGGCCGCGGGGCAGACGCGGAGTCCCGTGGCCGTGGCGTCCAAGGGTTCCCGGCGCGGTCCCGTGGCCGTGGCGTCCATGGGTCCCCGGCGCGGTCCCGTGCCCATGGAGCCCTCCCGGCCGCCGCGGAGATCCGCGCCCATCGGCCCGCCGTGCAGACTGTTCCGAACGCCCAGGTCACCACGCACCCCACGTCCAGGAGTACCACCACCATGCAGCGTCTCACCGCGGAAGCGGTCACCCTCGGCTACGACCGGAACGTCATCGCCGAAGATCTGTCGGTCGAGATACCCGACCACTCCTTCACCGTGATCGTCGGTCCCAACGCCTGCGGCAAGTCCACTCTCCTGCGCGCCCTGTCCCGGATGCTCAAGCCCACCGAGGGCCGGATCCTGCTCGACGGCCAGGTCATCCACTCGATGCCCGCCAAGAAGGTCGCCAGGACCCTGGGGCTGCTGCCGCAGTCGTCCATCGCGCCGGACGGGATCACGGTCGCCGACCTCGTCGCCCGGGGGCGCTACCCGCACCAGGGGCTGCTGCGGCAGTGGTCGCCCGAGGACGAGCGCATCGTCCAGGAGTCGATGGAGGCGACCGGAGTCGGCGACCTGGCGGACCGCTATGTCGACGAACTCTCCGGCGGTCAGCGACAGCGCGTCTGGATCGCCATGGCGCTCGCCCAGCAGACACCGCTGCTGCTGCTCGACGAACCCACGACGTTCCTCGACATCCAGCACCAGCTCGAAGTCCTCGACCTGTGCGCGGAGCTGCACGAGACCCAGGGCCGCACCCTCGTCGCCGTACTGCACGACCTCAATCAGGCCGCCCGCTACGCCACCCACCTCATCGCCCTCCACGAGGGGAAGGTCGTCGCCGAGGGAGCGCCTGCGGACGTGGTCACTGCGGACCTGGTGCAGCGGGTCTTCGGGGTGCGGAGCCGGGTCATCGACGACCCCGAGTCGGGGACGCCGCTGGTGGTGCCGGCGGCGCGGAAGCGGGCGGTCAGCGAGGTGGGGTGAGCCCGGGGGCAGGTTGGCCCGGGGGGCTGATCCGGGCCGGGCGGGGCCGGTTCGGGCTACGGGAGTTCTTCGGGGCTACAGGAGGGTTCGCAGGCGCATCAGGTCGCGGAAGCCGGCCTCCAGGCGGACGCGGCCCGAGGCCCACGCCTTGGCGAAGTTCAGGTCGCCGTCGACCAGGGAGACCAGGTCGTCGCCGGTCATGGCGAGTCTGATCTCGGCCTTTTCGCGCGGGGGGCCGGTGAGGGTGTCCGCCACCTCGATCCTGCCGTCCTGGAGCCGGCCGGTGAAGGTGATGTCCAGATCCCTGATGTGGCAGCTGAGGGACCGGTCGAGCGCCACCGCCCCACGTACGTCACCCTCCGCCCGCGCGAGATTGTTCGAGAGCTTCTTGAGCGCGCTGCGGCACTCTTCCGTCGTCGCCATCGTGATCGACGTTACCGCAGGGCTTCGGGGTAGCGTCTGGGCATGAGCGACTCGATGCCGGGCCCGCGGAGCCTCACGTCCGAGCCGGACGCGACCGCTGCCGCCGAGGACGCGCCCGACGACACCGCCCCGCAGGCGCATGACCCGGCGGCGCCCGCGCCCCTCGGGGTGCCGAGGGTGCCCACGGGCGACGCCGGGGTGGACACGCTGCTGGAGCGGCTGGCCGACGCGGACCACCTTCCGGCGGACGGACACCTTCAGGTGTACGAGGATGTGCACGGGGGGCTGCGCGAGGCGCTGACCGCGCTCGATGCCCGCCCCCAGGGACCCGTCCGCCCTCCGGGACCTCCGGGACCCGCAGGCCCTGCCGGACCTGTGGGACCTGCCGGACCCGTGGGCGCCGCGCCCGTCCCGCGCGCCCCCTCGCACCACCCCCAGCGCCCTCAGCATTCGCCGTACGCCCCGCCCGCCCCGTACAACGACAGGAGCTGAACCGAACGTGGCCTCAGTCGCCCGCCGCCGTCTCGACGCAGAACTGGTGCGGCGCAAGCTCGCGCGCTCCCGCGAGCACGCGAGCCAGCTGATCGCCGCGGGGCGGGTGACCGTCGGCGGCACCGTCGCGACGAAGTCCGCCACCCAGGTCGAGACGAGCGCGGCCGTCGTCGTCGGGTCCGACGAAGGCGACCCCGACTATGTCTCGCGGGGCGGCCACAAGCTGGCCGGGGCCCTCGCGGCCTTCGTGCCGCTGGGACTGAAGGTCGAGGGGCGGCGGGCGCTGGACGCGGGGGCGTCGACCGGAGGGTTCACCGACGTACTGCTGCGGGCGGGCGCCGCCCGGGTGGTCGCCGTCGACGTCGGATACGGACAACTCGCCTGGTCGCTGCGGAGTGATGAACGCGTCACGGTCATGGACCGTACGAACGTACGCGAGCTGACGCTCGAAGCACTCGGCGGAGAGGCGGTGGACCTGGTGGTGGGGGACCTCTCCTTCATCCCGCTGGGCGTCGTCCTGCCCGCTCTCGTACGGTGCGCGGCCCCGGACGCCGACCTGGTGCTCATGGTCAAGCCCCAGTTCGAGGTGGGCAGGGAGCGCCTCGGCAGCGGGGGCGTCGTCCGCAGCGCGGAACTGCGCGGGGACGCGGTGATGGCTGTGGCGGGCAGGGCCGCGGAACTGGGTCTGGGTGTGCTGGGCGTCACCGCCAGTCCGCTCCCCGGGCCCGCCGGAAACGTCGAATACTTTCTCTGGCTCCGAGCCGGGGCCCCCGGGCTCGACCGGGCGGACGTCGACCGCGCAGTGGCGGAGGGACCTCGTTGACCACATCAGCTTCGACCACATCAGCTTCGACCACATCAGCTTCGACCACATCAGCTTCGACCACATCAGCTTCGACCACATCAGCTTCGACCACATCAGCTTCGACCACATCGGCTTCGACTACATCAGCTTCGACCACATCGGCATCGACCACAGAGCGCACAGTCTTCCTGCTCGCGCACACCGGCCGGGCCGCGGCGATCCGCAGCGCCGAACTCGTCGTCCAGGGGCTGCTGCGCAGCGGACTGCGCGTGCGGGTCCTCCAGGCCGAGGCCGCCGACCTGCCGCTGCCGCCGTCCGTCGAGACCGCCCCCGAGGCGACCCCCAAGGCGCTCGACGGCTGTGAACTGCTGATCGTCCTGGGCGGGGACGGGACGCTGCTGCGCGGCGCGGAGTTCGCCCGCGCCTCCGGGGTGCCGATGCTCGGCGTCAATCTGGGGCGGGTCGGATTTCTGGCCGAGGCGGAGCGCGACGACCTCGACAAGGTGGTCGACCGGGTTGTCTCCAAGGCGTACGAGGTCGAGGAGCGGATGACCGTCGATGTGGCCGTGCACCGCAACGGCGACATCGTGTACCGGGACTGGGCGCTGAACGAGGCGGCCGTCCAGAAGGTGTCGCCCGACCGGATACTGGAAGTCGTCCTGGAGGTCGACGGCCGGCCGGTCACGGCGTTCGGCTGCGACGGCATCGTGTGCGCCACCCCGACCGGTTCGACGGCGTACGCGTTCTCGGCGGGCGGCCCGGTGGTCTGGCCGGAGGTCGAGGCGCTGCTGATGGTCCCGATCAGCGCGCACGCCCTGTTCGCCAAGCCGCTGGTGACCTCGCCGAACTCGGTTCTCGCGGTGGAGGTGCAGACGCACACACCCCACGGGGTGCTGTGGTGCGACGGGCGCCGGACCGTGGAGCTGCCACCGGGCGCGCGGGTCGAGGTGCGCCGGGGCGCGGTGCCGGTGCGGCTGGCGCGGCTGCACCACGCGTCGTTCACGGACCGGTTGGTGGCCAAGTTCGCGCTGCCGGTCTCCGGCTGGCGGGGGCGTCCGGCACCGCACTGACCGTACGGGGGCGGGCCTCCTCGGCGATGAGGGGCGTGCCCGTCCGCGGCGGGCGCGGTCCGCGGCCGTTCGATCAGGGCGCCGGCCGTGTGCGCGTCGGGCGCGGGCCGGAACACCGCATCAGCCCGGCCCGTGCGTCGCCTGCCGCCCCCCGACAGCACTCCGATACTCGCGTACGCGCGAAATCCCCAGGGCCCGGTGGAGCAGATCGCCCGGAGCTGCGCCGTCCGGATCGCGCGATCCCGCTCCACGCC
>NZ_JBSGUP010000447.1:0-6796 GCF_053607985.1 Streptomyces sp. NPDC055078 | reverse complement strand
GCCGACGGTGCTTTGAGCTTGTGATGTTTCCGGATCTTCGGATCACCCCCGCCCCGGCGGGGACCGTGTCACACCTGCTCGCGACGCTCCACCACGTCAACGATCCGGGCGAGGGCCTGGTCACGCGGAATGCCGTTCTCCTGCGTGCCGTCGCGGTAGCGGAACGACACCGTGCCCGCGTTCATGTCCTCGTCACCCACAATGATCATGAACGGAGTCTTCATCCGCTGATGGTTCCGGATCTTTTTCTGCATCCGGTCGGAGGACGCGTCGACCTCCACCCGCAGGCCCTTCTTCTTCGCCTCGGCGGCGAAGGACCGCAAGTACTCGACATGCGCGTCACCGATCGGGATGCCCACCGCCTGCACCGGGGCCAGCCACGGCGGCATCGCACCCGCGTAGTGCTCCAGCAGCACCGCGAAGAACCGCTCGATCGAGCCGAACAGCGCCCGGTGGATCATCACGGGCCGCTGCCGGGAACCGTCCGGGGCGGTGTACTCCAGGTTGAACCGCTCGGGCAGGTTGAAGTCGAGCTGCACGGTCGACATCTGCCAGGTCCGGCCGATCGCGTCCCGCGCCTGCACCGAGACCTTCGGGCCGTAGAAGGCCGCGCCGCCCGGGTCGGGGGTCAGCGGCAGCCCCTGCTTCTCGGCCACCTGACGGAGGACCTCGGTGGCCTCCTCCCACGTCTCGTCCGACCCGACGTACTTCTCCGGGTCCTTGGTGGACAGCTCCAGATAGAAGTCGGTCAGCCCGTAGTCCCGCAGCAGATTCAGTACGAAGGTGAGTGTGCGGTCCAGCTCCTCCGCCATCTGCTCACGGGTGCAGTAGATGTGCGCGTCGTCCTGGGTGAAGCCCCGGGCGCGGGTCAGACCGTGGACGACGCCGGACTTCTCGTACCGGTACACCGTGCCGAACTCGAACATCCGCAGCGGCAGCTCACGGTAGGAGCGCCCCCGGGCGTCGAAGATCAGGTTGTGCATCGGGCAGTTCATGGGCTTGAGGTAGTAGTCCGTACCACCGTCGAGCTGCATGGGCGGGTACATGCCCTCCGCGTACCAGTCCAGATGGCCGCTCTTCTCGAAGAGGGCGCCCTTGGTGGCGTGCGGGGTGTAGACGAACTCGTACCCCTCCTCCTCGTGCCGCTTGCGGGAGTAGTCCTCCATGACCCGGCGCACGATGCCACCGCGCGGATGGAAGACGGCGAGGCCGGAGCCGATCTCGTCGGGTACGGAGAAGAGGTCCAGCTCATTGCCGAGCTTGCGGTGGTCGCGCTTCTCGGCCTCGGCGAGGAAGTCCAGATGGGCCTTCAGCTCGTCCTTGGACGGCCAGGCCGTGCCGTAGATCCGCTGCAGCATCGGATTCTTCTCGCTGCCGCGCCAGTACGCGGCGGCGTTGCGCATCAGCTTGAACGCCGGGATGTTCCGGGTCGTCGGCAGATGCGGGCCCCGGCACAGATCGCGCCAGCACAGCTCACCGCTCTTGGCGTCCAGGTTGTCGTAGATCGTCAGCTCACCGGCCCCGACCTCGACATCGGCACCGTCGTCGCTGGACGCAGAACCCTTGATCCCGATCAGCTCCAGCTTGTACGGCTCGGCCGCCAGCTCCGCGCGGGCCTCCTCGTCGCTGACGACCCGGCGCGAGAAGCGCTGGCCGCGCTTCTGGATCTCCTGCATCTTCTTCTCGATGGCCTTGAGATCCTCGGGCGTGAACGGCTTCTCGACATCGAAGTCGTAGTAGAAGCCGTCCTTGACCGGCGGGCCGATGCCGAGCTTGGCGTCGGGGAACAGCGCCTGCACGGCCTGGGCCATGACATGGGCGGCGGAGTGGCGCAGGATGTTCAGCCCGTCGTCGGAGGAGATCCCGACCGGCTCGACCTCCTCGCCGTCCCGGATCTCGTACGCGAGGTCTTTCAGCTCCCCCGCGACCCGGGCGGCGACGATCGTGCGCTCACCGGCGAAGAGATCCGCGGCCGTCGTGCCCGTGGCCACCACGCGCTCTTCCCGCTCGGAATCGCGTTGGATGATCACACGGACGTCTGACACCGGACTCTCCTGACTGATGGGGTGCGCCAGCGGAGGCTGTGCGCGCCTGAATCGTACCGAGCCCAGGGGGGCGCCCGCGAAACGGCCGGTGGCCCCGCGCAGTCCCCCGCGCAGTCCCCCGCTCACTCACGCGCTCACTCCCGTGCTCAGTCCCCCGAGGTGTCGTCGAAGTACTCGGGAGCCTCCTTCAGGGCTTTCATCAGCCGGTCCCGCTCGGCGTCGTCGACCCGGACGAGCGTGACATCGGACGCGTCGGTGAGCCGCCGGAAGCCGCCGCGGCTCTCCAGCCGCCCCACCACCCGGATCGGTACGCCGACCAGATGGGCCTGGCCCGCCGTACGGTACGCGTACTCCTCCAGCGCCACCCGGACATGCGGGACCTCGGCCCCGGCCAGCACCCTCAGCCGTACGGTCCCCGGTCCGCGCGGGCCGGCCCGGCGCATCCGGACCACGGTGCCCGTGATCCGTACCGGCACGGACGGCTCGTCGTGGAGATAGCGGGCCCCCGCGGCGCGCAGGGCGGGCAGATCGCCGGGGGAGAACTCCACCGGGCCGCCCACGGCGGCGCAGCCGTCGGGGACGCCGGCGGCCGGCGACCACTCCAGGGCGATCCGGGCCCCTTCCGAGCCGCGTACCAGCGCGATGACGGCCTCGGTCAGCTCCCGGCTCACCCCCAGCTCCACGGCCGCGTCGAACGCCTGCATACCGCCGGTCGCCCGCTGGTAGTCCGCCGCCTCCCGGGTGGCCTGGAGGGCGTGGTAGAGCCGGACCATGACCGAGCGGCCGTCCTCGACGGGGACGAACGCGGTCAGCACCCGGCCGCCCGGCGCGGGTCCGACGAGGACTCCCCCGAGCGCCGCCTGTGCCTGCCGCCTGTGCCGGGCGCCGTGGTACCCGGCCCGGCCGCGGGCGGCGAGCGCGCCCGCCATCAGCATCTGGCGGGCGGCGCCGCGCAGTTGCTCCTGCACACTCCAGGGGACGGCGCCCGACGGCGCGTGGGGCACATCGCGCCACCAGCGGATCTCGTCGCTGGGCACGGTGAGTCCGACGAGCACCTCGCGGGCCGATGGGGCCGCGCTGCGCGCCAGGGCGGTCAGCGCCTCGCCGATGAGGTCGTCGCAGTCCGGGAAGGCGCGGCTCTCGGGGACGAGCAGGCTGGTGCCGCCCGCGAGGTCGCCGGGCGGGGTCCACCGGGCGTAGCGGCCGGCCGGTCCCCCGCGCCGCCGCCAGCCGTGCCGCTCCAGCAGGGCGCCGAGGACGGCGGGGTCGATCCGGGCGGGGTCCGGACCGCCGCCGTCCCCGCGGCCGGGGGCCCGCGCCGTGGGGCGCGGCCGGACGGAGTCGTCTTGGGGACGGTGCATCAGGGTCTCCCTCCCGCCCCGACCCTCGACATGATCTCGCAGAGGGCCCGGTCGTCGAAGATCCGTGAGGTCGGGATCCGCACGGTGGTCCTGCGCCTGCCCGTCACCGGGTGGCCTGCCAGGTTGGTCCAGTAGCAGCAGTGCCGCAGATCGAGCCGGTCGTGACCGGCCCGCAGCCACTCGTCCTGGGTCCGGGGGACGAGCATCACCACAAGGATCTTGTGCACCGCGAC
This sequence comes from Streptomyces sp. NPDC055078, assembly GCF_053607985.1. NCBI lineage: Bacteria > Bacillati > Actinomycetota > Actinomycetes > Kitasatosporales > Streptomycetaceae > Streptomyces > Streptomyces sp. NPDC055078. Next base: position 3,157 of record NZ_JBSGUP010000447.1, on the reverse strand, counting down.
CGGGGTGCGGGCCAGCTTCACCAGATGCTCGTTGTCGAGGACGAACGAGAAGTGGGGGAAGCCGGACCCCGCCCGGTGCGGTGGGATCTGATACGTGCACTTGAGCTGCACCTTGATGGTCACCTCGTCGTCGACGAGATGACCGGCCGAGCTGTGGCTCACATGCCAGTCGATGCCGCTGTCGGGGAACGGCTGCGAGAGCGAGCAGCCGGCCGCGGCGGCGACGGCGTGCAGATAGCCGACTTGAAGCGTTTCCATACAGGCGGTGGTGGCGAGCGCCCCCCGCACTACCGAGGGCCGCTGGGGCAGCAGCCCTCCCCCGTGGTTCCGGGCACGGGAGGTGCCCCCATAGTCGGGCTGCGGGAGCGCCATGGCTCTTGGTGCCTTCCGGGCTGTGCCGATCGCCGTCCGTGCGGCTTGTCCGTCTTTCCGTGGAGCTGGTCCGTACATCTGCGTACAGGGGTCCGTACAGGTCCGTCCGGGTCCGTCCGGGTCCTTACGGCGGCGGGGGTCACACGGCATGGATGTGACAGGGATGTGACAAGGGGTGTCCGGACAGGGCGTCAGATGTCAGCCCTGTCATCTGTGTTGTCACCGCCCTGAGTACGGCGCAAACAGCCCGGGTATCACCGATTCGGGCAGGGGGACTTGGCCATCTGCCAGGCAGGCACGAGGAGTTCGGGGATGAAGTACTGGTTTGACGGCCCCCTGGCCGCGTTCGACACGGAGACGACAGGGGTCGATGTCGAGGCGGACCGCATAGTGTCGGCCGCTCTGGTGGTCCAGGACGCGGCGGACGCCCGGCCCCGGGTGACGCGCTGGCTGGTCAATCCGGGGCTTCCGGTGCCGCCCGCGGCGACCGAGGTGCACGGGCTGACCGACGACCATCTCCAGCGCCACGGCAGGTGGCCGGCGCCGGTGATGGAGGAGGTGGCGAGGGCGCTGGCCGAGCAGTGTGCCGCGTCCCGCCCGCTGGTGGTGATGAACGCACCGTTCGATCTGACGATCCTCGACCGGGAGCTGCGCCGCCACCGGGCGACGCCGCTGTCCCGCTATCTGGAGCATGTGCCGCTGTGCGTGCTGGATCCCCGGGTGCTGGACAAGCAGCTGGACCGCTATCGCAAGGGCCGCCGCACGCTGACCGATCTGTGTGCCCAGTACGAGGTGGTGCTGGACGGGGCGCATGACGCGGCGGCGGACGCGCTGGCGGCGCTGGAGGTCACGCGGGCGGTGGGGCGCCGTTTCACGGCCCGGCTGGAGCGGCTGTCCGCCGCCGAGCTGCATACGCTCCAGGCGGTGTGGCACGCGGCGCAGGCGCGGGGCCTCCAGGCGTGGTTCGCCCGCAGCGGTACGCCCGAGGCGGTGGACCCGGCGTGGCCGCTGCGGCCCGAACTGCCCGCCGCCGCCTGACCCGTACCGCCGTATAGCTGTATAGCTGTATAGCTGTATACGGGGACACCGCCCGCACCGGGGCCGGGACAACCGGGCCCGGGACACCAGAAAGCCGGTCCGTCGATGACGGACCGGCCTTTCCCGGGTGGGCGATACTGGGTTCGAACCAGTGACCTCTTCGGTGTGAACGAAGCGCTCTCCCACTGAGCTAATCGCCCGGGAACGCCCCGACCATACCGTCCCCGGCCGTCCGCCTTCAAATCCCCTCCGCCGGGCGCGGGGCCGCCGCTCCCGAGGCGAGGTAGGCGACGAGGCCGCGCCGCCCGGCGCGCATCATGGCGGCGTGGTTGGCGCGGAACACCGGGCGGGCGAGCGGCGCCAGCCGTCTCATCGACGGTTTGCGTACTTCCACTTCCTGGTCGTAGCGGGCCCGGGTGCCGGCCGCGAGGGGCGTCAGGGTCCAGCGCGCCCACCCCTCCAGATCGCCGTCCATCCGCATTTCGAGTACGCGTCCGGTGGGGTCGCGCCGCACGGCGCGGGCGGTGATGTGGAGTTCGTACGGGAGGAAGGAGCGGACGCAGGCGGTGCCCGTGGCGTCGTCGAGCGGGGTGACCCGGCGGACCTGCGGCCACCAGCGGGGGTACTCCTCGGCGCGCGCGAGGACCGTGTAGACGGCGTCGGGCCGGGCGGTCAGGTCCCAGACGCTGCGGAAGCGGTAGTGGCACCAGTTCATGGTTCCAGTCTGCGCCTGTTCGTGGTGCCAGCCTGCTCCCGTTCACGGTTCCAGTCCGCGCCCGCCGGCGGCGGGGAGCGGTACTCACCCGCGATCTGAGTACCGGCGCCCATGCCGGTCGGTGTGGCGGAGCCCACACTCCGACCATGAGAAACGTTCCGCCTCCGCTGCCGCCGGCCGAGGAACTCGTGATCCTCCATCGCGAGCTGTCCCGACTGGACGCCCGCAGGGCCCAGTTGCTGGCCCGCCGGGCCTGGCTGCTCGCCGCGCTCCAGCCGGGGGCCGTCCGCCCGCCGCACGCCCACGCGGCGACCCCGCCGCACGCCCACGCGGCCACCCCGCCACAGGGGCCGCATCGGGCCGGGCCGGGCGCCGAGGCGTCCTCGCCGAGTGTCCAGAATCTGCTGCTCGCGCTGGGCGGCGTGCTGCTGGCCATCGCGGCGATCGCGTTCACGCTGGTCAGCTGGGGCGACATGGGGATCGGCGGCCGTTCCGCGGTGCTCGGCACCCTCACGCTGGCAGCGCTCGGGACACCCGTCGTACTGCTGCGCCGGGGGCTCACGTCCACGGCGGAGTCGGTGGCCGCGCTGGCGATCGTCCTGATGGCGCTGGACGCCTACGCGCTGCACCGGGTGGCGCTGTCCGGGACGGACGGTGTGCTGTACGCGGCGTGGGCGACGGGCGTCCTGGCGGCGCTCTGGACCGCGTACGGGCTCGCGCTGGACAAGCTGCGGATCCCGCTGCGGATTCCCCTGCCGGTGGCCCTGGTGACGGCCCAACTCCCGCCGGCGCTCTGGTCGGCGAGCGGCACGGCCGCCGCGCCGCCGCTGGAGTGGGCCCTGCTGGCGACGGCCGCGTTCGATGTCGTGGTGGCGGTGCGGGCGACATCCCTGGGCATCCGGGTGATCGCCACGGCGGGTGCTTCGGTCACGGGTGGCTGCGCGCTGCTGGCCGGCGGCTTCCGGTCGCTGGTGGCCGAGTCGCCGTCCGGGGCCCTTGAGCCCGCGGCGCTGCTGGCGGCGGGCGCCGGGG